>CAYGMR010000009.1:0-29940 GCA_964350725.1 uncultured Ardenticatenaceae bacterium
AGAGTCCGTCTGCTTTGACGTCGTTGCTGGTCTTGGTGGGACGCCAGGAACGTGGTCAGCGACAGGTTTTATTAACAGCAGCGGCACGGCGACATTTGATCCGTTTGTTGCTGGTTGGGATTCAGAGCTGGGCATGCCAGCGACTGTACACGACACCTTTGTCTTGACCGACTCAAATGGCACCATCACAATGAAAGCAAACGGCCATTCGACTCTTGTTCCCGATGATTCTGGTAACCAGGTTCCCGGATTCATATCAAATTGGGTCATCATCGATGGCACTGACGCTTATGCTAATTTACATGGTCAGGGTAATGGAACCGCCTATCCTGATTTCGCTTCAGGCACTTTCCCGGTTCATCAATGTGGTCGGGCGCATTAAGCGCTATACCTGTGTATTCCTCCATTGTTTTCACTGGCGGAAGTGACCATTTCAGCTTCATGCAGTTTTCATTCTAAACGCCGCACAGAAGGAATTCTGTGCGGCGTTGGTTTTGGTTACGGCCGTTACCGCATACAAAGCTGGTGATGAAGTTAAAATGTGTGATTGTTTGGCAACGGCCGTTGCCCTTGCTGAGCAACACGGCTACCTCTAACCCCTAAAAACACAACAACTGCATAAATAACCCTCTTTGTGGACATTTTGTGGACTTAGGTTTTGTAAGATGACGTCATCACATAACTTTCCCTTACAGGAGATTATCAATTGACAACAATCGAACGATCCATTTTTGTTGAGGCTGCACCAGAAGCGGTAACAGCCGTTACAGAAAATGCCAATCGCTTTCTAGAATGGTTTACCGGTGTGGTGGAGAAATTGGAGGTCGTCGGCGACTGGCCTACCGTGGGCAGTGTGGTTCAGATGCACATGAAATCGCCCGGGCTCACCTTCAAGTTAACCTTCACCTCGTCTGACGGAGCTGAGAGGCAGGCCATGGCCATGCTCGTTGCCGAACGTGCCAAAGAAATAAGCATTGAGCAAAGCCTGAATAATTTGAAAGCATTTCTACTCTTTTACGACTAATTTGGGGGCTGTTGATCCGGTCACGGTCGTTACCAATGGCAATGGTGTCGCAACCATCACCCTATCGGCCGAAAATGCAGGTGTTGCCACTGTGCGCGGAACGGCCATTGGCGGGGCATTTGGTGAAGTGGAAGTCACAATCACAACTGGTTATCAGATTTATTTGCCTGTGGTGACAAGCGATTGAGTACTGTAATGGAAAATTTACGCACTGAAATTGTTTTAATTGGGCCACCTTTTGCTGGTAAAAGCACCCTCGGTAATTTATTGGCCATTGAGTTGGGTTTACCTCAAGTCTCATTGGATAAACTTCGATGGGATTATTACCGTGAAATTGGTTTTGACGATTCACTAGCCAAAGAATTACGAAAAAAAGGTGGTTTTTTGGCTGTCGTTGCTTATTGGAGCCTCTTTAATGCTCACGCTATTGAGCGTATCTTAAATGACTTTCACCAATGTGTCTTCGATTTTGGCGCTGGTCCAATTGTCTTTGAAAATAATATCTTGAAATCCCAAATTACAACTGCCCTAAAACCATTTGTCAATGTCGTTTATCTGCTCCCATCTCCAGATTTGGATAGGTCTATTCATATCCTAAAAGAACGAGCCAAACACCTTCAAGGTACGAATGCTCAAGGATTTGATTGGAGTGCATATTTTGTCAAAAGTAAAGCAAGTCGACTGTTAGCAAAGCATGATGTTTTTACTGAGGGAAAGACCCCAACAGAAACATACCATGAAATCCTGGCACGAATTCAAAAGCCAGATAAAGATACTGATTTCACAATGAAAAACGTGGAAAATTGATTGCGTTTGGCGTAATCGATTTATTAGCAGCAATCTGGACAACTCGTGCATTACAAGCAGATGAGATGGCATAAGTTGTTTTCTGTTATTGTCATAGGGTTCCTACGAACCCCCAAAAACACAACAACTGCATAAATAACCCTCTTTGTGGACATTTTGTGGACATCCTTGTGATAAGTTGTAGTTATTCACATAACGGTACTTAATTTTTCAAAAGGAGAATCCAAAATGTCTGTAGAAAATACCCGCAAAACCATCACCCAATACTTCAACTCGAATCACGGTGATCTCACTATGATGGCCGATGATGTCATCTTTACAGTTATGGCCACAGGTGACGAACACAAGACACCAGAGGGCGTGGCCCAAATGCTGCATTACTTTTACCAAATTGCTTTCGTGGCAGATGCCACGCCCACCAACTTGATCATCGACGATGGACACGCCGTTTGGGAAGGCATCTTTCACGGCAAACATATCGGCGAATTTGCGGGCATTCCCGCTACTGATAAGGATGTGCGCGTTCCACTCTGCGTTGTCTATGATATTCAGAACGAGCAAATCACACGCGGCCGTATCTATTTTGAGATGCCCGCGCTGTTTGCCCAACTTAGTGTCGCCTGACCCCTGTTTTATCAGTATTGTTTTCCTAGGTGTGCCTAAGATGGCTGCAAACTTCAAGATTACACCCATCTAGAATGTGGCTGGTCCATGCATTGTCCTGGAAATGGAACTAAATGGTCAAGGACATTAAGAAGGTAATGCAAATACCGCAGGTCCAATCTCCAGGCACAACTGCACAAGATCAAGCCCCTTTTTGCCGAGCCGTTAACCAACGAGCATGATATGGTTCATTCAAGATTGAGGTGATCTGTACTGTGGGAAATGGTAAGCAGCCTGCGCAGGAACCGGACTCGTGGTCACATTCAAGCAGATTTCTTGGTGTACGGGTGTCTTTGTAGTCAATGCCACCAGAACCCGCGCAATTTTGTGGCCGCCGACGATGTGGCCCAGATGTTACACTACTTTTACCACGTTGCCTTCGCCGCTGGAGTCACGCCCACCAACCTGATCATCGGTGATGGCCACGCCGTTTGGGAAGGCACATTTCACGGCAAACATATTGGCGAATTCGCTGGCATTCCCGCCACAGGCAAAGAGGTGCGTGTGCCTCTCTGTGTTGTCTATGATATTGAGGACGAACAGATCACACGCGGACGCATCTATTTTGAAATGCCTGCGCTGGTTGCCCAACTCGATGTCCCCTGACCGCCTGTCCCATCAGACTTGGAAAGCATTATGAAAAGCGATCTCTACCAATCATATCTCGTGCGCTTTTGGCAGAAGGCCCAGGGGGAGGAACCCACTATCAGCTGGTGCGGCGAGATGGAATCAATTCAAACCGGCCAGAAATGGCAATTTAGCAGTTTCACAAGCATGATGCAATATTTTCAGAAGCAAATGGAAGAACATTCTTCCGGTATGTTTAAACAGGAAGATTCAACATGATACTTGTAGTTAGAGCCACCGGTTCATTGGGTGGCCACCCGAGGTGGCCACCTCACACGTAGTTTATTGGCAAAAGAAAAAGTAGCACCTATTTTGGTGCGACATAATTCTCCATCAGGCATGTTACACTTAGGTGGGCTAGGAGGACGATTGCTTTGGTGGAGGAGAGTTGGAGGCAACGGTCGTTGCGGGCCAATTGGGGGGAACCAAGCAATGAAATGGTCAAAGTTTCTGTCATAGCGAAAAATATGCTGCATATATCCACACTAAAACCCGGCAATAAACGCCATTGTAATAAATCCGTCGAATTTTGTGCAAAAAACGGCCGCCTAACGATTTCATAACGCATGATCCGTATATTGCCCAGACATGATAGGTTTTTTGAAAACCTGTCATGTCTAAATCAGAGGTAACAAATGTTGCATGCAAGCATCTTTCACGGACAGGTAAAACAGGCGGAACTAGATCACGCACTCAGTGTCTATAAGCAATCTGTTTTACCAGTGCTGAAGACACAGGCAGGCTTTATAAGATCGATCTTGTTGTGCAATCTAGATACCCATCAATTCATTGCGATTTTCTTTTGGGAGGGCAAGGTTGAATTGTTAGTTGGCGAGGCGAGTGCTTATCTCCAGGCACAGTTGCTTGAAATCAAGCCGCTCCTTAATGGTCAGCTCGCAATTGTGTATTATGCAGTATACGTTCAAGATTGAAGGCGTTAGCTTTGGACAATAACAGGACAGCAATCGAAGTTAAGGGATTTATTTATCTCCCAATTGCTAGGTTGGAGGTAACAAATGGATACATTACTGAATTGGCTAAGTCAATATTCTACACCTATCGTTGCCCTTTTGGCATTAGGTGCAACCGGAATCTACGTGTTGAAAAATGTGATGGAAAATGCAATTTCTGTCCAGTTTGATCGGCAGTCAAAAAAGATTGAACTCTTATTTGGAAAGGCGATCAAGATTTGAAGAAAAAATACTGCTTGACCGGTACGAATTTATCAAGACTTTAGAAAGTAAAATTTTTAGCATTGCCACTGATATTAACCGACATCATAATCGAATTCCGGTAGAGGGTCTTTTTAATGGCAGAGATATTCCGCGATTAACAGAGGTTTATCAACAACTATCCGCCAATCGTTACCTAGTCAGTGACGATTTTTTTGATGTATTGTCTAAGCAATCTAGTGTGCTTATGCGCCTGGCCAATGCAAAATCCGATACTGATCTAGAGCATATAGATCGCGAATACACTGGGCTTCAAAACGAATTTAATAGATTGATGAATAACGAATTTGGCATCAACGAGATTTCATGGACAAGTAATAAGGGTGCAGTTCAATCAGAGTAAGATGGCCTAACTTGTAAAATGGATGCTTTTGATAGTTTGTGGGAGGCAGATTAATTAATCAGCTTCGTTTGTTAGTCTGGATAATGTCCAGGTAAAAGGAGATATTTGAAATGGTACTGTACGTGATAAGGTGGAATGTTCACCCTGATAAAGGAGATGCATACACAGCCTTTACGCAGCGTGCAATTGCGTGCACATTGGCTGTACCGGGCGTGGTCGAATTTCGCGGCTATCGCCCAGCCAGCGGTGACTCACAGGTGATCGTGACCTATGAATTTGTTGATATGGCAGCATGGGCGGCTTGGAACAGTGATAATGAATTTCAGGAAGTGATGGCCGAACTGAGAACCTTGGCGACAGATGTCACAATGGAGCTTTGGGGCCCCTCTACAGTTGTGCCCCAACCAATTTGGCCAGGGGGATAATGATAATCGGTAAAAATCAATTGAACTGACTGTTTGGCAATCTGGTGACTACCTGCGTGTAAGGCCATCTTTTCACCGCGTATCTCCGTCTAACTTAGACACATAAACCCACAGCAAAGATGATAATTTACTAAGCCCTATTGTGTTATGACGCTGTGTGTCATGGTGTAAGCTTGACACCGAAACGGCCGTTGTTATACTACCCTCACTTATTTTTGGAGCTTTTCAGTCTGGACAAGCAAACAACAATCAATATTTAAGGAGACTCTCTAAAATGGCAGACCTCGAACAAATTTTTGCAGCAATGGGTGACAACTTTGATGCCAGCAAAGCGGCTGGTGTCGAACTTTCAGTTCAGTTTGACCTTTCTGGTGATGGTGGTGGACAATATTACGCCAAAGTTGCTGATGGCAAATTAGATGCCAACAAAGGCAGCGTTGATAATCCCGATGCGACCTTGAAAATGGATGCTGGCGATTTTGCCGCCATGTCCAAAGGCGATCTCAACCCGATGATGGCTTTCATGTCCGGTAAAATCAAAGTTGATGGTGACCTCAACACCGTGATGAAATTCCAGCAGGTGGTTGGCCTCTAATCTAGATTTCTTTAACCGCTTCACTTGCGCTGACAGAAATTCATACGTTTATTATAACAGCCGCAGTTTCTATAACTGCGGCTGTTTTGATCATTTGGTATACTGGGCTTATGACGGAAGAAAAAATCATGACCTTGCATCCTGAAGGCAAGCAAGGTGTCAACATTAGTAAAATCAAATACGATCAAATCAAAGGGGCAATCTTGAGCGTATTGATCGCTGAAGGCGAAGTCCGGTTCAAGGATTTACCGGCAGCGGTAGATAAAGCACTCGAAGGCAAGTTTGATGGTTCCATCGGTTGGTACACCACCTCCGTGAAGTTGGATTTAGAAGCGCGTGGTCTGATCGAACGCATTCCCAAAAGCAGTCCACAAGTCTTGCGTATGGCAGGCAAATGAAAATCATAACATTAGCTGATATACCTGCTCAAGGTGTATCACATGATCCTGAGATCCAGAAACGTGTTATGCTGCGTAATGGCGATTTGCCGCATCTCACCAATTTCTCGCAAGCACGCTTTGCGCCGGGGCAACAAGTGACACCGCACAAACATGCTGACATGTCCGAGGTATTTCTGGTCGAAGCGGGTGAAGGGACGATTTGGATTGACCATGTTGCCTATCCATTAACTGTGGGCACATGTGTTGCTGTAGAAGCTGGCGAATTGCATGAGTTGGCAAACACAGGGCAAACGGATTTGGTGTTGACATATTTTGGGATTGTAGTTTAGTTTTTGTCACAGATGTTCACAGATCACCACGGATTTTTTTAATTCGTGTGCATCTGTGTTCTTCCGTGGCCGAAGGAAAACAGTGTTGGCTATGGAATTGACAGGTACACAAGAAACGGCCGTTCAGTCACAAACCACTTCTTTCCTATTAGGTGCTACTGGCAGCGGCAAAACGACCGCGTTGCAGCAGCGCGTTTTGCACTTGCTGGCCAGCGGCGAACCCGCCTACACCATTCTTGTTTTGGTGGCTGAACCCGAACATAAACAAGCCTATCTCAATGCCATCCACCAATCTGGTTTAGGTCCCTACGCTGATCTAAACATCACCACCTACAACGCCATGGCCATGAATATGGTCAATCTGTTTTGGCCGTTGGTTGCCCGTCCTGTTGGGTTCACCCAACCGTTTCGCCCACCAACGGTACTCACTTATGATTTAGCCCAACTGTTGATGTGGCGTGTGGTCACGCCGATGTTGGATGAAGGCGCATTTGCCGATTTACGTTTACGGCCGCAGCAAATCGTCAGTCAACTGTTGGATACACTCAATCGTGCGGCTCTGAATTCTCTGGATTTAGAGGATGCGTTGTTACGCCAGCAGACAACTTGGGCAGGTGAACCGGAACGCCAACGTCATTTTTTGGATACGGCCGTTGCCGCCCGCACATTCCGCCGTACCTGCCTGGAAAACAGCTTGTTAGATTTAGCCCTCGTCATCGAAGCGTTTGATACCCAACTGGTGCAACATCCTGTTTTCCATAACTATTTCCGCGAACGTTACCGGCATTTGATCGTTGATAATGTCGAAGAACAAACACCTGCTGGCCAGAACTTCATCGCGCAGCTGATGGATGAAGCCCAAACCACAGCCATTGCCTACGATAGCGGCGGTGGCTACAAACGTTTTATGGCCGCCGATCCCACGGGTGCGCGTCAATTCCACCATCGTTGTCAACAATATGTGCGTTTTGAAGAGAGCTTTTTGGTTCCTGATGATATGGTGCAGATCGCTAATCTTGTCGAGAATTTCCTCGAACATAACAATAAACCTACCGCTTTGGCAGGTGAACAGATCTTGGAAGTGATAAACGGCCGTTATCGGCGTGAAATGGTGTTTAATCTGGTCGGGGAGCTGCGGCGTCTGGTTGATGGCGGTACAGCGCCTAAAGATATCGCCATCATTGCGCCCTATCTGGACGGGGCGCTACGCTATATGTTGGGTCAGGCATTAGAACTGGCTGGTTTGCCCTACAGGCTCTTGCGGCGGCGCAGTAGTCCGCGTGAAGAACCACGCATTCGCGCCTGGCTCACCTGGCTGGCCCTAGCGCATCCTGCATGGGGCTACGCACCCACAGCCTATGACGTCGCCGAAGCATTAACGCTCAGCATACGTGATCTCGATGCGGCACGCGCAGAATTGATCACACGTCATTTATATGCGCCCGAAACGATTGAATTTTTGTCCATCGATACCTTACCAGACAAACTCGTGCCGCGTATCGGCGCAGATTTTCTGGCTTTAGTTGAAAGGCTCCGCAGCTGGTTGTTTGAAGATAGTGACAGAACCGGGGAGCAGATCGACCAGTTTTTACATGCACTTTTTACGCAGGTTTTGGCCCAGCCCGAATTTCAACCGACACCCGATATCGCCGGTGCGGCCGTTTGTGATTGGTTGATGCAAGCTGCTGAGCGGCTGCAACAAGCTGCGCCTGCAATGGGCTTGCACACGTCCGCAGAGGTGGGCATTACCTTCATCGACGGTATCTACCAGGGGCTTGTCACTGCCAACCCACCCGATCTGGGCGAACCCCCTGATCCCGATGGCATTACGATTTCGACGATTTATGGCTATTTGCTGGCGGGTGAACCTGTGGCCGTCCAAGTTTGGTTGGAAACGGCCGCGACTGGCTGGTGGGATATTCCACGACAACCCTTGAGTAATGCGTTTGTGCTGGCACAAAGCTACGATCCGCAGCAGTTGTGGACGGCCGAACAAGATTTGCAAATCCGGCATGAACTGCTCAGCCGCATTGTGCGTGGTCTTGTCAATCGTTGCCGCGGCGGCATCATCCTCGCCAACAGTGATTTGGATCGGCGTGGCATTCGCCAGGATGGCCCTTTATGGCGTGCGCTGCAACCTGTCCTCTGACACAAAATAGTGGTTAGTTGGATGGTTACAGTTTCACGGAGTTGCACGGAGGAAACACGGAGAAACTAGGAGAGGAAAAGAGAGAATGTTGTTCATAAATATAAGTACACTTCCCCATCAACAAGCTTTTGAAATAATATAAGCTCCCAAACCTCCGTGAAACTCCGTGTCTTCTCTGTGAACTCCGTGTAACTGCTTCTGAATCTTGAGTCAATCGGCCGCTCGCATAATAGTCAGCCGCCCATCGCGCACAGCCCCGCCAGCTTCAGTCACGCCCCCATTTTTTGCGATATATTGGACGAGCATATCACGGAGGAACAGTGTCGTCTCCAGATATGAAAATTGGTGAATATCCATGAGCGGGAGACCTAAAACGATACGGCCGTAGCGTTCCCAAGCAGTGGCCGGTTTGCGTAAAAAGTTGGAGCAAACTACCTGGAACGTGTGGTCTAATTGCCCCTCAAGTGGCGTGCCGTTTACAGCGATATTGGTCACGTGGTTTTTGTTGCGATTGGCATTGGTTTCAATTGTGTAGCGGACCTTGCGGCAGAAATGGAGAAAGCCGCGTTCCGTATGTGGCTCGCAAGCCAAATCAACGCGGTAAGCATTATCTTGCAACAATTGCAGCAATTCATGGCCGCTAATCCAAGTGATATGCAGCGTATCGGCAAATGGCATGAGGTCGAACCAGTCGCCAAAGGATAGCTCTGCGCCAATCGGCAGGCCGCGCCGCACAACCGATGCGTCGATCATCGCCAGATCAACGTCATAACCATTGGTCTGGCAGCAGGCAACCAATGCATCGGTGATAAAGTTTGCCAAAGCCGATTCGCCGGCCGCGAATGCATTGCGCACTGCATCTGTGCTCAGGTCAGGATGATTGGCCACATGTCCTAAACTGCGTTTGAAAAGCGGTTGTACAGTTTCCATGAGAGGCTGCACATGCTCATTCTCAAAGGTTTCATCGACAGGTAGATTAGAAACTTGCGAGAGGCGTGCGTGGGTAACGGCCGCTTCCCCATCCCGTATACTAATATCAACCTCACCCCAAAAGCGCCCTAAGGCTCCTGCCTGCACAATGGGAATACCATTGATGATATTGTCCGGCGTTAGCCCTTGTTCGTTGAGTACATGGTGAGTATGGCCGCCGATGATCAGATGCAAGCTGCCCGGTGGCAAGCTGCGGGCTAACTCAACGTCCCCCGCGTTGCGTACAGCAGCTGATCCTGACGTCATACTGTAACCCAAGTGGCTGAGCAAAATAATGACATCGCAGTACGGCCGTATCGCAGGCAGCAGATTGTGGATTACCCGCACAGGATTAATGATTTGTAGATTTGAATCGGTTGGCTGGCGAATTTGACCTGGCGTTGTTAAGCCGATAATGCCGACACGCAGCCCCTTGGTCACAAACAGAGCCGCTGGATAGGTCAAGCCATTTAACCAGTGGCAGCTAACCATATTGGCCGACAACACCGGAAATCGCGCATCCTTCAAAATTGCTTGTGCCAAAACGTCCGCACCCAAATCAAAATCGTGGTTGCCTAATGTGCAGACATCGATCCCTGCTGCCGAATAAAGACGATAACCGGCATGTAAGGCAAAAGAATCAGGATCCGCGCCCATTAGTTCATCAAATACAGCCCCCACCAGATCATCACCGGCGGACATGGCTAGAACGGCCGTATTGGGATCATCCCGATAACGACCGCGCACCGCACGCAAGCGGCTCACCATACGTGACAATATCGGCTGATTGCCGCGTGGCGTAAAACCAGCAATATGACCGTGTAAATCATTGATATGAAATATCTTCAGGCGACAGGTACGGGCAGGTAAATCATCACGGGGGGGCGGCAAGTGCACATCTTCTGCTAGAATAATCTTAGTAACCGGTGCGATTGTTGGATTACCCGTGAACAGGAACAATTGCGTATCATCAGCACCATGTGAATTGGCCGCTGCACGTATCAAGCGCAAAGTTCCTAAGGGAATATCACTCATTTATTGACTCATTCCTTATGACAGTTTGCCATAGCGCAATGCTAGATTTCGGTGTCCAATTATCAGCCTGAAAACTGATAGATTCAGGAGCGAAAACGTTAAGTAATACTTGACACTTGTTAAGCCGTATGTTACTCTCTTTTTTTTAAAAAGTCACATTTTAGAGCAAAGAATTTGACATTATCGACTGGAATTTTTACAAAATTATTACATTAAATGGTACCGATTTATTAGACAGAATTTTAGTTTGATCCCCTACCCGATTGCGATGAAAAGCGCGTTAGAGGTGGATTGTCGTTTTAACGCTAATTGTGAGTAATACTTAAGGCGTTGAACGTTTATTAGTGCACCGTTGTAGGTGAATTGTGGAATTTATCTTGAATAGTTTGATGTTCTATGTCCACGGTTTCCTCGCGAATCATTAGTTTTGACAAAAGGAGAAAGAAACTGTCATGAAACATAAATGGTCGATTATTACGCTTGTTGTGCTGTTAGCCTTGGTGCTGGCAGCCTGTGGTGGTTCTACAGAAACAGAACCGGCTAGTGATGCCGCACCAGCCGCAGAGCAGGAAACCGCAGCAGAAGAACCTGCTGAGGTGATGGATTTTTTAACCTGGTACCAATATGATGAAAACAATGAAGATCCTGCCAGTGACGAACGTGTAGGTAATGAATACCTGCGCAGCACAATCCCCCAATTTAACGAAGAATTTGCAGGCAAATGGAACTGGGTCAACCAGCCCAAAGCCTTTGATAAGATGACAACTGAATTGGTTGCGGCCGTTCAGGCTGGCGGCGAAGTGCCCGATATTTTCGAGCTTAGCAACAGCCAGGATATTGTCGATTTTTATCGTAATGGCACCTTGCAAGATTTGACCCCTTGGGCAGAACAACAAGAATGGTGGGACGATTTGGACCCCAATGGCATTGAAGGGTGTAAAGGTCCCGATGGCAATCTCTATTGCATCCCGATTTCGGAACGGCCGCAGCTTGTGTATGTGTGGAAAGACCGTTTCCCGGATGGCTACCCCGCGACCCCCGAAGAATTTTTAGCAAGAGCAGAAGAATTGAAAGCAGAAGGTCTATATGCAATCACCTTCTTTGGTTCGACGGACAATGGCGGCGAAGGATTGACCCGTGCTATCTGGACAACGCTCTCTTCCTTTGGCGGTAAGCTCGACGATGGTCAAGGCAATATGTTACTCAATACGCCGGAAAATATTGCCGCGATTGAGTTCCTACGTGAGATTATTGCCAATGGCTATGTTCCCGAAATTGCTTTTGCTGGTGGTTTCCAGGAAGAAGAAGCATTTAAGGATGCCTCCGCAGGCTCGTTCCCCACTGGTTTGTTTGGCTACCGCTATGTCAATCCGCTAAGTGCCCCCAACGGGACTGCTTATGACAAAGGCAGTGCTGAAGATATGCTCGATGCGATTGCGGCGGGAGATGTTTATCTGTCGCCATTCCTGGCTGCCGCAGGGCAAGAGCCGGGTTGTGGCATTGATGTGGCCGGGTTTGTTATTCCTGTCGGTGCCCAAAATGTAGATGCTGCCCACGATTACATCAACTGGATCATGAGCCAGGAACAGAATGCCGAATGGGTTCAAGGACCTGGTGGTGGATTTCCTGTGCTTGGTGAAACGCAGAATCATGAGTTATTCCAGACGCCATTTTATCAAGAGGCAGCGAAGGCATTAAATAGCAGTGCTTGTACGCCTTGGTTTGGCTCTTTGCCACGGCCAAATGATGCGCAAGAGTTGGTGATGACGGCCGTTTACAAACTAATCAAAGAAGACCCCACCGCCGATATCGCCGAAGTTTTAACCGCCACACAAGACGAATATAACGCCAACAATTAACCCTAGTCATCGTCCGGTCGATTCAGATACGAATCGACCGGACAATAGAAAAACCTTATGCGTGAGAAGATGTCCCGCATGACAAGTGGCGGACGGACACAAAAAACGCTGCCTTTTTGGCTGATTCTGCCCACCATTCTTGTTTTGCTCATTGTACAAGTATATCCCGCACTTTATACTGTCTGGTTAAGTTTGCAAGAGCGTGAACCGACCGGCTGGACTTTTGTCGGTGTCAAAAATTATGAGCGTCTGTTCAACACAAGTTTATTTAGTGAAAGCATTGGGCACACAATTGTTTTCCTGGTTGGGTATGTCTTATTAACATTGGCACTCGCTTTTGGGATTGCGCTGCTGTTGAACCGCAATGTGCGCTTGTCGGGCTTTTACATTACGCTGTTATTTATTCCCTGGATCATCGCTGATATTCTCGTTGGGCTGATTTTTCGCCTGATGGTTGTGCCGGATTACGGTATTTTTTCGGGCATCTTACAAAATCCAGCTATTTTCCCACCGGACGGTTTATCAATATTAACGGCCGTTCCGCCGCGACCCTGGTTTGGTGATTTCCCCTTTCCACCCGCACCTGCTTTAACATTTCTCATCCTGGCATCAACTTGGCGTGCCCTGCCATTTGTCACCTTGTTACTTCTTGCCGCCATACAAACCATCCCCAGTGAAATCATCGAAAGTAGTCGTATTGACGGCGCAAATTTCAGCCAAATCGTGCGCTTTATCATGGTGCCATTGATGCTGCCGACAATGGTTGTGGCGATTTTTAGCCTGATATTGAGCGGCATGAATGGCGTTGGCATGGTATTTAGTTTAACTGGCGGCGGGCCAGGCACATCAACCCAGGTGTTGAGTTATATGCTTTATTCAATCGGCTGGGGCCGCTTGCAGTTTGGGCGTGCGGCAGCATTGGCTTTGTTAATCGCAATCGTCAATTGGGTCTTGATTTCCGGCACATTGCGCATTACCCGCGTAGAGGATGGGCACGCATAAAATGAACAATTCCACATTGCTTTCACGCAAGAATTGGACGCGCATCTTTATAAATATCGCTTTGATTCTGGTAACACTTTTTGCCATGATTCCTATCGCGACAACGGTGTTGGTTTCGTTCAAGCGAGAACAAGATGTGACGCGCAAACCGCCCGTGTTTTTTCCTTGTGACACGCCTGAATCGGGTTTTGATCTGTCAGCGTGCCGCTGGTCTTTGGAAGGGTACGAGCGTGTGTTAGCGCCCAAACCAGCCGACAATATATTTGGATTTTCACTCACAGGCAATTTACTACGCACTTATATTCCTAACACATTATTGTATGCAACAACCACCTCTTTTGCAGTTGTCATCTTTGCGGGATTGTCTGGTTATGCTTTTTCGCGCTATCGTTTTCGTGGCCATCGTTTGTTGATGGTTGCCATTTTGGCGATCACGGGCGTGCCACTGCTCACCAATTTGTTGGGGCTTTACCAAATGAGCGTCAAGCTGCGCAAAGCAGATATACCTTTTTATGACGATCGATTTTTTATCATTTTGGTCTATATTGGCTTTTTTCTGCCGCTCAGCGTCTGGATTGCCAAAGGTTTTTTTGATGCGATTCCGCGCGAATTGGAAGAGTCGGCGTTGATTGATGGCTGTACGCCGCTAGGTGCGCTTTTTCGCATTACAATGCCGTTGGCCACACCCGGATTGATGGCGATATTTTTGCTCACATTTGTGGGGGTTTGGAATGAATTTATCGCCGGTTATTTGTTAATTTCCAAGAATGATCAGAAGACAGTTATGTTTGGCCTGTATGAATTCCTGGGGCAAAACATCATCAACTTACAGGTTCTTGCTGCTGCGTGTATTTTGATCGCTTTACCGATGGTCATTCTTTTCCTGTTTACACGCCGCACTTTCTTCAAAGCGATGGTTGATGGTGCGATCAAAGGCTAATCGTCTCCTTGGTGCTTGTCGGAAAAGTCTTGTCCGCAAATGATTTGCAACGAATTTCTGCGAATTTTAGGTCTACTCTATGCGAATCTGTGGCCAAACCTTCTTTTTGTGACAGCCTGTTAGAGCAAATGATATGCGTATGATAACTGACAAAACAATCGCCCAATTTGTTGAAACCGTCAGCGGCCAAAATCATGCCATGGCCGGAGCGACAATTGCTGCATCTGCCGCCCAAGCGACGGCATTGGGGCTGGCATGTGTGCAAATTAGCCAGAATGCATTGCAAGCCAGAGACAGGCCCTATTTAGAACAAATTAAACGCCTGGATACGATCAAAAATGAATTGTTAGATTTATGTGACCGGGATGCTACCGCGATTGCTGATTTTGTGGCTTTGCGCGAGGCAGGCAAAGCTTTGGATGGACAACGTTTGTTATGCCAAATTCCGGTTGATGTTTGTCGCTTTTGTGTGGCAACGGCCGTTACGCTCCAGGATTTCCGTCCTCATGTTTATGAACGCGTGCATGACGATATGGAAATGAGTATCTGTTTGTTAGCAGGCACAGCACGGGCAGCTTTGTTGTTATTGGATAGTAATTTGCGCATTTGGCCGCAATCAGATTTGTTAGCTGAATTTGAACCTGTCATAGAACAGTTAGGGCAAGAAATTGATCAACTAACACCACTGCGGCGCATGCGCGGTTGAGGGGATGTTGTGAGCACGATTGTTAGATTGGTTGAAGACAGCGATTTGGTAAAAAGGCAGATGTCGTGTTGGTTGATCTGGACACACCGCTGGCGATGCCTGTGCAGCGGGTGCCATCGGCGCTGGTTTATAACGCTTCGGTGCGCGATGTGGATACGGTGATTGTCGACGGCCGACTCTTGATGCAAAACAAGGCAATCCTCTTTCTCGACGAAAAAGCGTTATTGGCAAAAGCACGCCAGACCTGTGCCAATTTGTTTGAACGCGCTGGGGTAGTGGAAGAAAACTAAACTGCCGCAGTCTTTTAGACTGCGGCAGTTTGAAAAATTAAATTGTCACTCACAAATATATACAATTATGAATGATAATAAAAGAATAACAGGTAAATACTTGAACGAACATTGGGATGTTAGAGCAAAACATGCCCTCTACCACAAAGATAGTTCTTGGTATCATGTGCTTGAAAGATTTCCAGGAGCCTTATTTGATCCGAATGGTTATATTCTTTTTAAGACTGAAGCTGAATATCAAAATTGCACGGATTTAATAATACGCCAGCATACTTCTGTCCCTGATGGTATCTTTTCAATTCCCGGATATATCCTTGTTAAGGATAATGGGCAGTTTTCTCGAGTGTTAAGAACAAAGGAGCCTGCACCTGTTTATGGCCCGAAAAAGAGCTCGGGCAAATCAACCAAAGGCAAAAATAAAGATGTTATTTCAAACAAAAAGGTTTCTGATCTTGGGGAACCAGAACCTTCTAGGGTTAAGACAACTACATATCGGATTTTAAGGGATACAACGTTGGCTAAGAAAATCAAGGCATTAAACAATTTCGAATGTCAAATTTGCGGATTGGTAATTGAACTTAAAAATGATGAGCGATATGTAGAAGCACATCATATAAAACCGCTTGGGAATCCCCATAATGGCCCAGATATTGGGGGAAATATTATTTGTGTATGTCCAAATCACCATGCCCAATTAGATTATGGGGCAATACGTTTAGAATTTTCTGCATTGAATATCACCAATGAACATCAAATCAGTCAAGAATTCATAAATTATCATAATGAGGAAATTTATCAAAACAAATAGATTTGAAATAATAAAGTCTGTTGTTTTAAATTCGAATGGAATGGGCAAATGAATCCAAAAGGCAAAACGGCACTGATCACTGGCGGCGCAGTCAGGGTTGGTAAGGCAATTACGTTGGCTTTGGCTGCGGCAGGTGCCAATGTAGTTGTTAATTACAATCGATCGGCGGAGCCTGCACAGGAAACGGCCGTTGCTGCACGCGCTTTTGGTGTGGGAGCCTTAGCTGTCCAGGCCGACATTGGCGATCAACAACAAGTCGAGGCCATGATTGCCGCCGCCACAGCTGAATTTGGCGGGGTTGACATTTTAGTCAACAATGCCTCACTGTGGATGAAAACCCCATTCCCAGCCGATAATTTGGATGCCTGGCAGGCCGTTACCAATATTTTGATCAATGGCTCGTTTTACTGCGCCAATGCCGTCGCACCGCTGATGTTGACCAAAGGTGCGGGTGCCATCGTCAATATCATTGATTTGTCGGCCTATGAACCCTGGCCCGATTACATCGCCCACAGCGTAGGCAAAGCCGCCTTGCTGGCCATGACACGCCAATTGGCTTTGGAACTGGCGCCGGTGGTACGTGTGAACGCAGTCGCCCCTGGCCCGGTGCTGCCGCCGCCTGACTTTGATGCTGCAATGATTGCCCGCTCTGCTGACAAAACTTTGCTCAACCGTTGGGGTACGCCGGAAGATATTGCGGATGCTGTCTTATTCTTCATCAAAGCGGGTTACGTCACCGGTGAAGCCTTAGCCGTCGATGGTGGTCAACGTTTTGGACACCGCAAACACGAACATGGGTAAATAGCACTTCAGCTTGTCAGCCGGTCAGCTAATCAACCGACTGCTGAAATGCTGAAATGCTGATTAGCTAAAATGGACGCTCTTTTAGGACTTGATGTAGGGACAACTTCGACCAAGGCAGTGCTGTTTGATTTGGATGGCACCGAGATGGCGCGTGCCGCTTCGTTGCCGTATCGGAACAGCATGCCACAGCCGGGGTGGGTGGAACAAGACCCGGAAGCGATTTGGCAGGCGCTGTTAACGGCCGTCCACAATATCATGCAGCAAGCCGACCCAACCGTGCGTGTGCGGGCGTTATGTATGGCCGTGCAAAGTGGGTCGCTGCTGCCTGCCGATGCCCACGGGCAGCCGGTTTCCCCCTTGATTACGTGGATGGACGGCCGTACGCAAAATCTGGTTTCAGAATGGTGTGCAGCCGGGTTGGAAGCGCAAATCAAGCCGATCAACGGTTGGTCACTCTATCCCAGCATGTGTTTGCCAACCATCGCCTGGCTGCGCCAACATGACCCGCAAATCTTTGCTGCCGCACGTCATTATTTCTCCCTCAATGACTTTCTTGTTCATCGCTTGACGGGACGATATTGCACCAACCCTTCCAATGGCGGCGGTATGCAGCTAGTCGACATCCATAGCGGGCAGTGGAGTGCAGAAATCTGTGAGCTGGCGGGCATATCACCCGACCAATTATCACCCATCCAGCCCTCTGGCAGCATCATTGGGGCGCTTAAGCCAGAAATTTGTCGTGCTACAGGGCTTTCTCCTGATACGGTTTTGGTAAATGGTGGGCATGATCAGGGCTGTACGGCATTGGGTTTGGGTGTTAATGATCCTGGCAGACTGCTGTTGGCTTGCGGTACGGCTTGGGTGGTGACCGGTGTGGTCGCTTCTGATGACATGCGCCGCGTACCTACCAACCTGGATTGGAATTTTCATCCGGGACATGCGTATTTGGGCAACGGCCGTTGGACAATCTCACAATCATTAGGCGGGTTAGGCGCGTCGTTGGAATGGTGGCTCAAGCAGGCATGGTCAGGCATAAACGGCCAGACATCCCGTGCTCAGATGTTTGCGGCTTTGGATGCAGAATTAACGCAGACGAAACCAGGCAGCGGCTTGTTTTTTACACCATTGACCGGCGGACATGACGATTCAAGTGGGGTGCAGGGCGGTCAATTTACGGGGCTGCAATTGAGCCATAATCGCGCTGATATGGCCCGCGCCGTGCTAGAAAGTGCTGCATTTGAACTGCGTTGGGCATTGGAACCGACACGTGCGACTGGCTTGCCCATCGACCGTTTGTGGATGGTCGGCGGCGCGGCTCAAAGTCCCCATTGGCCGACGATTTTGGCGGACGTGACCAACATCCCTATCCGTCTGCCGCAGTATCACAATTGGCCGGCTTTGGGTGCGGCCGTACTTGCTGGCGTTGGCTGTGGCGCATTTGAAAGTATCGCAGACGGTTTGTCCCACTTCCAAAAACCAGCACCAGAAATTATGCCCGATGCAGCATCGCACGCAATTTATTCTGAAACATATAATGCTTATAAAACAGCTTTTTACTCAATGACTACAGCGAATTGAGGCAGGAGCGAATTTGAGTCTATGGAAAAAAATTCGTTCCTTTCCTAATTCGTTGTAGCTATCCAAGGAAACTAAATGAATAAACCAACAGTAGCCATAACAATTGGACAAGCCCATTACTCGCGCATGTTTAGTCAGCAGGCTTGGGATGCGTTGGATACTTTCGCCACAGTGATCCAGCATTCAGGACAGGAACCGACCAATAAAGCGGAATTGATGGCGCTGCTGCCAGATGCAGATGCTTGCATCACCAGTTGGGGTGTCGCGCAGCTAGACGTGGATGTGATGGCGGCTGCGCCCAATTTACGCGCCATGGCGCACATGGGCAGCAGCGTCAAACGTTTTGTCTCCGATGCATTTTGGGAGCGTGGTATGCATTTGACCAGTGCCGGTGTCACGCTGGCGCGTGATGTGGCCGAGACGACTTTAGGCTTGATGATCGTCGGCCAAAAACGTATTTGGCAGTTGGGTCAAGATGTGCGCGCTGGCGGCTGGCGCGAATCGTCAGCCTGGGAAGCTCATTATTCGCGGGAGTTGTTCCGCAAAGAGGTCGGCATTATTGGCGCCAGCAATGTTGGGCGTTACGTGATTGATTTACTCAAGCCGTTCGACACCACTATTTTGCTGTATGATCCCTTTGTCACCCAGGAAGAAGCGGTTGATCTGGGGGCGACGAAGCTCGAATTAGATGAACTGCTGCGCCGTGCCGATGTGGTCTCGCTGCATGCACCATCCAATGCCCAAACCTACCAAATGCTGAATGCTGAGCGGCTGGCAATAATGAAGGATGATGCCTTGTTGATAAACACGGCACGCGGCACATTGATTGATGAGGTCGCCTTGATTCGGGAGTTGCGCAACGGCCGTTTCTTTGCCTTCTTGGATGTGACCGACCCCGAACCACCGGCCCGCGACAGCCCTTTACGCACATTGCCGAATGTTGTGGTCACGCCGCACATCGCCGGTTGTATCGAAAATTGTAATCGCATGGGTGAATTGGCTGTGGAAGAATTGCGTCGTTTTTTTGCGGGAGAAACGGCCGTTTACCAAATCACCCCCGATCTATTAAAGAGGATAGCTTAAATGTCACAAACTCGTCGTTTGAATCGTATTTTTCGCCCCGATGGGCGTGCTTTAATCGTCGCCTTTGATCATGGCATGATCGATGGTCCTTGCAAAGGCATGGAACAACCGGCCGTTACCCTGCAAAAAATTGTTGCCGGTGGCGCAGATGCCATCTTGACAACCTACGGCATGGCCAGCCGTTTCGCCAAAGAGATCGCCTCGTTGGGTTTGATCATGCGCATTGACGGCGGCGGTACAAAACTAGGCGTGATGGGACCGGGTTCGCAGTTTTTCACTGTTGAAGATGCGCTGCGCCTGGGCGCGGATGCGGTAGGCGTTTCTGCTTTTCCTGGCTCGGCCAAAGAAGAAGAAACCCTGCGCACGCTGGCTAAAATCGCTGGCGAAGCCCACGCCTGGGGATTGCCGGTGATGGGCGAAATTGTGCCGGGTGGTTTTGACAGCGGCCCCGAATTCCGCACGCCAGAAAGCATCGCCATCTCGGCGCGTGTGGGGGCAGAACTCGGTGCCGATTGGCTCAAAATCCCGTATGTTGAAGGCTTTGCGCAGGTAACGGCAGGTTGTTTTCAACCCGTTGTGATGTTGGGCGGAGCCAAAAAAGGCAGCGAACGCATGATGTTAGAACGCATCCGTGCGGCATTAGATGTGGGTGCGGTTGGTGTCGCCATCGGGCGTAATATTTTCCAGGCTGATGACCCGCAGGCGATGACGGCCGCTGTGGCGGCACTTGTGCATCAAGATGCGTCAATTGATGCCGCGATGCAATTATTGGCCTAAAAGTGAGGACTACATCGAATTTAGGAAGAAACGAATTTACTCCCCTGTAAACCGATTTGGTAAATCGGTCTGCGATTTGCCAAATCGCGCTATGGTTTTCACTCATTCGTGGCGCGCCGAAGCGCATCTTGTCTCTGATGAAGAGAATTCGTTCCTTCCCTTGTTCGTTGTAGTCATTGGGAAGATGTAGGATGAAACGTTTTGTAGACCATGTTGTGATGATTACCGGTGCGGCCAATGGCATCGGCGAGGCTTGTGCACAGCGTTTTGCACAGGAAGGTGCACATATTGTTTGTTTGGATTTGGCAGAGACCGCGAATGAGGCCACGGCCGTTACCTGTCGCCAATCAGGTGGGGAAGCCATCGCTTTACATTGTGATGTGACAGATAAGGAGAGTGTGGCAACGGCCGTAGACACTGCCATGCAAAAGTGGGGCCGCATCGATACGCTGGTCGCCTCAGCCGGTATTTACACCGGCTCCCCGCTGGCTGATGTATCCTTGCCGCAGTGGCGCCGCACCATCGGGATTAACCTGACTGGCACATTTCTCACCAATCAAGCTGTTGCGCCCATCATGATCAAACAAGGCAGCGGCAGCATTATCAACCTGTCATCAATGGCTGGTAAAACAAGTTGGCCCGCCTCAGCCGAATATTCCGCCTCCAAAAGCGGCGTAATCGGCCTGACGCGCTCGGTGGCGATGGAGTTAGCGCCATATGGTGCAACGGCCAACGCCGTGTGTCCCGGCAACACACTCACCGATATGGTGCGCGGCGTGGCCGGCAAAGTGGGTGCATTGGATGGCATGAGCGGAGAAGAATGGCTGCAAATGCGTGCCAATGATTGTCCCATGCAGCGCCTGGCGCAACCGTGGGAAATCGCCGGTGTAATCGCCTTTTTGGCCTCAGATGATTCCCGTTACCTCACCGGCCAAGCCATTGAAGTCGATGGCGGCATGATCATGTCGTAATTTGTGCCACGAATTGCACAAATTACACGGATTTTGAGCCCTTTATGCAAAAGACAGCCGATGCCATCATTGTAGGTGGCGGCATTATTGGAGTGAGCATTGCTTATCACCTTGCGCAGCAGCAGCTTGGGCGTATTTTGCTGTTGGAGCGCGATGTGTTAGCCGGCGCAACGACCGGTCGGTCAGTGGCCAGCATCGATCATCTCACTTTGCAGCCACATGCTGTCGGCTTGTTTGCTAAAAGTGCCACTTTTTTCGCGGAATTTGATGCGCGAGTGGGTGCATCGTGTGAATTTGTGCAAACGGGTTCGCTGGTTTTGGCGGGTGCAGAACAGGCAGAGCGGTTGACAACGGCCGTTGCTGCTATGCAATCTGCTGGCCTAGATATACAAACAGTGACTCGGGACGAATTGAGCCGGATAGACCCTAGAATGCAGCTCGATGGCGTGAGCCTTGCTAGTTTTGCACCGCAGGCAGGCTATGCAGCCCCGGTCGTGACAACACAAGCGTTGGCATCTGCTGCACGGCGTATGGGTGTGACAATTGAGCAAGGCCAAATTGTGAAAAAAATTTTACAGCAAGGTGGCCAAATTGTGGGCGTGGAAACGGCTGCTTCGACAGGCTCAGTGCAGGCGGTTTCAGCGCCACTTGTGATCATAGCGGCTGGTGCTTGGAGTGCTGAGTTGTTGGAATCGGTTGGGATTCAATTGCAGTTGCAGCCCGTGGAGCATCCGGTGGTTTGTTTGCAACGGCCGTTGCATTTTTACACCCATCCAAGCTTGCTGGACCTCACGTCCGGCATTTATGCGCGCGCTGAAAGCGACAGCCTAACCCTGTTAGGATCAATTAACCCCAAAATTGGGCATGATCCCATCAACCCCGATGTTGCCGACGGCTATGTCCATGACGATTATATTCAATGGAGCATGGACCGTTTGTTGCAACGTTATCCGCAGTTAGAAACAAGCCAACTGCGGACTGGCTGGACCGGCATCATGACGATCTCTCCCGATTGGCAGCCTGTCATCGGCACATGGCCTCACTTGGCTGGTTTGTATTGTGCGGTCGGCTTTAGCGGGCAAGGCTTTCAAGTCAGCCCGGCCGTTGGTGATTTTTTGGCGAGAATGATTATGGGCGACAGCGTAGCAACTGACTATCTCATGCCTTTTACTCCGATTCGTTTCACCACCGGCAAAACATTGCGCACAGAACAAGACGGTGAGTGCTATGGTTTATTGGGCTAACCCGTTAATCCGTGAAAACCTGTGCCAATCTGTGGCCGCATAACAAAGGGAATATATGAAAATCGGCGAACGCATTCGCAAACGACGCAAAGAACAAGGTTTAAGCTTACGCGAATTAGGAGAACGCACACACGTCAGTGCCAGTTTTCTGAGCCAGGTTGAAAATGACCAGGTTTCCCCTTCCCTGAACTCTCTGCAAAGCATCGCAATTGCACTTGGCGTGCCGATGTTCTATTTTTTGAACAATATACAAGGGGGTGATGTGGTGCGTGTTGACAAACGCAGCAAGCTCTATTTTGCCAACTCAAAAATTGGATACGATTTATTGACTCCCGACTTCTCACGCAAAATGATGGCGGTTATGATTCATCTGAAACCATATGCAAAGCGTTTTGCTTTACCCTTAGCGCGACCGACAGAACAATTTATGCATGTAATTCAAGGCGGTATGGAAATTAAAGTGGGCGAGGCAACCCAAAAACTAGAGCAAGGCGATACGATCTATTTTGAAGGTGATCTATTACATGAATTTCGCTCTACTAGCAACATAGAATTGATTGTCTTATGCTGCATCACCCCGCCTGTTTTGTAATGGTATATTTGACACGAATAAAAAGAAACATGGTGTTTTTCGCCATGTTTCTTTTTATCCGGGCCGCCTCTTTTTTATCTGATTGACTTAACCCGCATTCTCTTGTTCCTCACGAATCAATTCGCGCTTCAAGACCTTGCCCACTGTCGATTTGGGTATTTCGTCGCGGAATTCAATGACACGCGGATATTTATATTTCGCCAGATAATCTTTACTCCACGTGATGATTTCTTGCTCGGTGGTGGCGTCGCCAGGTTTTTTCACAATCCATGCTTTTACCGTTTCGCCGCGTTTGGGATCAGTAACACCGGCTACCGCAACCTCAACCACAGCCGGGTGTGTCGCCAATACCTCTTCGACCTCACGCGGATATATATTGTAACCGCCTGCAATGATCAAATCTTTTTTGCGATCTTCGATATAGAAATAACCATCTTCATCCATACGCGCGATATCACCAGTGAAAAGCCAGCCATCACGTAACGCCGTTTTGGTTTCCTCAGGCATATTCCAATATCCTTGCATGATATTGGGTCCCTTCAGTAGCAATTCTCCGGCGGCGCCCAACGGCAACACTTTTTCACCTTCAACCGGGTCAACCACTAGACATTCGATATTGGAGATGGGTAGACCAATCGAGCCTTCACGATTATCGCCGTTGAGGGGGTTAGCATGTGAGACGACATGTGCTTCGGTGAGTCCATAGCCTTCAACCAGTTTGCCACCTGTGATTTCTTCAAAGCGGCGTTTGGTTTCCATCAGCAAAGGTGCAGAACCAGAGACGCACGCACGGATAGATGTCAAATCATATTTGCCAGCGATCACATCGGGGTGGTTGTTGATGGCCACATACATGGCGGGCACGCCGGGGAAATAGGTCACTTTATATTTTTGGATGCTGCCCATTACATCCGCTAGATTACGTGGATCGGGGATGATCACCATTTGAGCGGCTAGTGCAATGGGAAATGCCATGGCGGTGATCATGCCATAAGAATGGAAGAAAGGTATTGCAGAGATAAAAACTTCCTGCCCATATTCCCAATCTGGAATCCACTCCATCAATTGACGTGTGTTGGCGGCTAAATTGCGATGGTTGGCAATTGCGCCTTTCGATAGACCTGTAGTCCCGCCCGTATATTGCAACAAGGCTGTATCTTCAGGGCTTACTTTTGTTTGTGGTTTAGGAGATTGCCGACCTAAAGAAATGAAATCCTGGAATTTCATATCATTGGAGTCGATATCGACCCGATGTCCCCCTTTCTTTTCTTTGAACAGTGTGAACAAAAGGCGTTTCATCCAGGGCAAATATTCTTTAACATTAGTGGCAATTATGCGCTTGACGTTGGTTGTGCCTTTCTTTTGTACCTTTTTGAGCAGCTTGTAGTAAGGGGTCATAACAAAGACTGTTTCTGCGCCACAATCCTTTAATTGATGCTCTAATTCACGTTCGGAATAAAGGGGATTGGTGGCAATGACAATGCCGCCTGCTTTTAGAATGCCGAAATAAGCGATGACGAACTGAGGTAAATTAGCCATATATATAACAGCGCGATCGCCACTTTTGAAACCGCTTGCCTTCAGTGCTGCTGCAATATCATTGGCCAGTGAATTTAAATCATAATAGTTGATGCGATTACCTTGATAGACGATCGCAGTATTATTAGGATACTTTTTTGCTGATTCTTCCAGGAGTTCAAATAATGGATAAGTAGGCACCTCTACTTCTGGTGCTACGCCATCATCATAATTTTTGATCCATGGTTTGTCTGCATATGATAGGTTCATGGGGAGTTCCTCCTAAACTTTGAGCAGTTTGATAACCCATGTGCAAAATGTTAGTTGTCAAACTATTAAATGGTAAACAAGCCGCTTGTCGAGTGGGGCAATGTAAGAAAGTCGGCTGTTGAAGGGCAGTTTGTCTACCTGCTTTTGATAGTAATCATACACAATTCGGCTCTGAAAGAAAAGCAAATCGCACCCAAACGACTCCTCTAAAAATTATGGAGGATGAATTATGAATTATGAAAAATTTGCGCGCTCGTCGTCACCAATTTGCGAATATTCATTCATTCGTGGCGCGTGGTGTTTCCTGTACATATTCGTTTGATTGAAGATTTCTGGGGTATACTCTTTTATTATTGCGGATAGTAAAATTACGGAAAGTATGAGGATGTTGACCATGGGAAATCAAGAGATGATCGTCGCGTTTCAGGGAGAACCGGGTGCTTATTCTGAACAGGCAGTACGCCAATATTTTGGTTCTGAAACGCAAGCAATGCCATGCCGAGGGTTTGCCGATGTGTTCAAGGTGTTGCAAGAAGGAAAAGCGACGCATGGCATGCTGCCCGTCGAGAATTCGCTGCATGGCACGGTGATTCCAGCTTATGATTTGCTCGTTGATCATGATTTGCATGTACAAGCAGAGGTGATTGTGCGTGTTGAGCATTGTCTGATGGCACCTGCTGGCACGAAGCTGAGCGATATCAAACAGGCGTGGTCGCATTATCAGGCGTTGGGGCAATGTGAGCAGACGCTGCGCCGGATGCAAATTGAGCCGATCACTTACTATGATACGGCCGGTGCTGCGCGTGATCTGGCGGCTAATCCTGAACCCAACACGGCTGCCATCGCCAGTGCCCTGGCGGCTGAAACCTATGGGCTTGAGATATTGGTGCATAATCTTGAAGATGAAGCGTTTAATTTCACGCGTTTCTTCGTTTTGGGCCAATCCCAACCGCCGCGTGATGATCCCAGCAAAACCTCAATCGTTTTCACGACACGACACCAGCCAGGTGCGTTGTATGCTGTACTTGCGGAATTAGCAGAACGTGACATAAATTTGACTAAAATCGAGTCGCGGCCACGGCGTGATCGGCCGTGGCATTATCTGTTTTATGTGGATTTTGAGGGGCATGCGGATGAAACGGCCGTACAGCAAGCACTGCTGGGTATCTTAAAAAGCGCCTCTTTTTTGAAAGTGTTAGGCTCCTACCCTGCGGCGCGTGATTGATAAACGGTTTATGGCTGCAAGGCATTCTCACGCCTTGCAGCCATGATAGTTGATATTCAAGCCACAAGGCTGAAAATTATTCTTGAGGAGCCATCACAACAGGTAGAAAGACCTGTGACGCCGGCCCATCACCTAGGAAGCGAATGACACCCGCAACAGGAGCTTGATCCACCAGGTTGCGCTCTTCAGAAGCCGTGATTATCTTGCCGTCAGGCTGGATCGCCAGGCCATATGCCGCACTGCCTGAAGGGTATACGAGCGTCAGCACAAGGCCACTTGGGCCGAAGGTCTCGTCCGGGGTTCCATTCAGGTGATAACGGCCGATCATCGTCATTTCCATGCTTTCTTCCTGCATCGAATTCAGTAATGGTTTGCGACTATTAATCGTGAGGTGCTGTTCGTTCTGCTGCATTGCGGATTCTAGCGGATATGCCGAACCATTGAAAACAAGCTTGTTATCCGGGGTTTCGCGCAAATCCCAGCATACATCGAATGTATCTGTGTCGATGATGGTCCAGCCGTCCGTGCCGAAGGATTCATCCGCGACACCGGCGCTGGTGAAACGGCGCAGTGAACAGTCGTCCCCGGCGTCACCCAGGATATAAATCATGCCGTCGCTGCCATAGTGGCCAGCCCTATTGATATTCTGGCTGCCCATAAAGTCCCAAGTCACCAGCCCATCACCGCCGCCAAACGCGCTGTTCAGCGAGCCATCGCTGTTAAAGAGAGCCATATAGCCAATCCCTGCCTCATAGTTGAAGGGATCATCAGTAGGTGTGCCGAAACCGCCCACGACGAGGATCTTATCACCGGGCATGGCCACAATATCTTGAGGGTAATTATTTTCACCATCAAAATCCTGCACAACAAACCCACCAGTTCCGAAAGTCGTATCCAGCGATCCATCAAGATTATGACGGCGTAAGAAGATATCGACCGATTCGCCAACATTATAGGTAATCCCAGCGGCGATCAGCTTGCCATCATCCTGCAGGATGTCGCGCCGTGGCCAAGCGTAAACGGTATCCGTTCCGGGGGCAACAGTTGTCTTGCCGTTGCCAGCGAAACTTTCATCAAGCGATCCGTCTTCGTTATAGGCTACGGTGGCGGCATCACAGATAATGTAGTCTGCGTCGCAGGTTTCTCCAGAGACATAGATACGGCCGTCGGGGCCGGCCGTAACACTCCAAGCTGCATCGACATTGTCAGGATTATCACTAAAGGCGGTCGTTACCATTCCCCCTGAGCCAAAGGATGAGTCAAGGTTGCCGTCAGGTAATAAACGCACTGTGCCAAAATCACCGGGCCAAATATTAACCCAGCCGGATGCGAGAATTTTGCCATCTTTCTGGAGGGCAATCGTATTAGGAAGATCTTCGAGCTCGCCAAAATCAAACAGGGACACCCCATTGTCCCCGAAGGTCGGGTCGAGCTTTCCCGGCTCAGCACGTACCTGAGCGAAAAGAGTGACAAAAACGATTAGGCTAAAAACGAACGTTGCGAGAAAAACTGCTTTTTTCATATTTATCTCCTTAGATAATTTGAACTTATGTAATTTTTTTTGTAGGGCAATGGTTTCACTAACTTGAGAAAATGTTTTGACTGGAAACGGTTTTGTTCAGAAATCTGGGTAGTAGGTTTACCTCCTTGGTGTAATAATGCCTTTCATAGCCAATAAGTACTAGCCAGAAATGGACTAAATAGGATTAAACAGGAAATATGATGCGCTCATCTGAAAACTATGTTCTACGCACGACACATTCATTATTTAGCGTTTACCCGTAACTACTCAGGCTCAGGGCCGTGTCTCCTGACCGCGCCCGGTTGTGACACGGTCAGGAGACCGGCCACGAGCGAAAAAGCCTGAGTAGTTACGTTTATCCTGCGAATTCCTGTTGATCTTAAAAAACTGGCGTATTCATTGTTTCTCGGCGTCGTCTGTCTGACGGCCGTCGAGATTGTCGTCTTCACCATAAAACTGCTTCTGCAAAAAGTTGGCCAACTGTGCATATCCGGAAAAGCCATGGCGCTGCTGACGTGTTTTCCCTATCATCTCCAGCGTGAAGCGCCAGTTGTCTCCCTCACGCCAGCCGCGGATTAAGAAGGCGCGGTAGTCTGAATCGGTAGAATCTATCATTGCATTTTTCGCCGGTTTTGTTAATAATCTCCCCCTGGCACGAGAAAGACTATGGGTAGTCTAAATGGCTACCGTCCGCTCAGCGTCCGCAAGGGGTAATATGAGAGAAATCAGTTTACTTGGCACAGTTCGGATTAAAAGTTCTGATGGGGAATTGCCGCGCTTTCGTTCACAGCGGGCGATGCTGCTGCTGGGTTATCTGGCCACTGAACACAGGCCGCTAACCCGCAATCACCTGGCGACGCTGTTTTGGCCTGACGTTGCACTGGAAAGTGGCAAAACAAAGCTGCGTCGCGAGTTATACAATCTGGCACAGCTTTTGCCTGGTTGCTGGGAAACTGATCGTCTACACGTGCATTTTGTACCTTCGTCTACAACAAGCATCGACCTTGATCTGGTGCGGCAGTTTGAAGAGGAAGGGAACTGGGCCGCCGCGGCCGATTTACTATGTGGTGATTTCCTCGAAGGTCTTGCCCTAGAAAATAACCTTGAATTCGAGACCTGGCTGCTGGCTGAGCGGGAACGCTGGCAGCAGCGGGGCGTAAGCATTCTTACTTCTGTCGCCGAGGAACTGGAAGGCCAGGGAAGCTACCGCCGCGCTCTACGCCACGCGCAGCATCTCTTAAAGATGATGCCCTGGCATGAAAAGGCACACCGCCACGTGATGCGTCTGCTGGCTCTGAGCGATCAACGCAGCGCGGCCTTAAAGCAGTTCGAAGTTTGCAAACAGTTGTTAGCGGATGAATTGGGCGTCAAACCTGCGCCGGAAACCCAGGCCTTGTACGAGCGGATCAGGCGCTCTACCCATTATTCACGCGACAATATCCCGGCCACCGCCACACCAATGATCGGTCGTGAAGGGGAGTTGGAGATCCTGACCCATCTTTTGGCTAAACCTGACGTGCGGCTCGTGACACTCACCGGTCTTGGGGGTATAGGCAAAACGCGGCTGGCGCTGGAGCTTGCCTGGCAGCAGACCGCAGGGCAATTTCGGGATGGTGTGACGTTTGTGCACCTGCGACCACTGGAATCGGCCCAGCGCCTGATTCCAACCATCGCCCAGGCACTGCACTTTCCACTAACTGCAGCGGATGAGCATGAAGCGCGCAAACAACTGCTTGATTACTTGCAGCCGCAGCAGATGCTTCTTGTTCTTGACAACTGCGAGCATCTGCTGCCGGAGATGAATATCGTCTCTGACATCTTACAGGCAGGGCCACACATACAGATCCTGGCCACCTCCCGCGAACGGCTGCGCCTGCGTGTGGAGCATGTGGTTACCCTGCAAGGCGTGGCGTTTAATCATGGTGAATTTGACCATCCGGCAGCGCAGTTATTTACGGCCGCGGCGCAGCGAATCGTGCCCGATTTTGTGATCCATACAGGCAATGCTAACCATGTTAATCGGCTCTGTCACATAGTAGATGGCATGCCGCTGGCACTTGAACTGGCTGCGGCATGGCTCGATACGATGCCTGCCGCAGCGATTGTCGCGGAAGTTGAAACCAACCTCGATTTTCTAACCGTCGACCTGCTG
>CAYGMR010000010.1:0-29908 GCA_964350725.1 uncultured Ardenticatenaceae bacterium
CCACTGGTGTTCCTCCCGATATCTACGCATTTCACCACTACACCGGGAATTCCACTTTCCTCTACCATCCTCGAGCTATCCAGTTTCGAACGGCCTCTCCTAGTTGAGCCAGGAGCTTTCACGTCCGACTTAGACAGCCGCCTACACGCGCTTTACGCCCAGTAAATCCGGATAACGCTTGGCCCCTACGTTTTACCGCGGCTGCTGGCACGTAGTTAGCCGGGCCTTATTCCTGGGGTACCGTCCTTTCTCTTCCCCCAGAAAAGGAGTTTACGACCCGAAAGCCTTCTTCCTCCACGCGGTGTTGCTGCGTCAGGCTTTCGCCCATTGCGCAATATTCCTTGCTGCTGCTACCCGTAGGTATCTGGTCCGTGTTTCAGTACCAGTGTGGGGGGCCACGCTCTCACGCCCCCTACCCGTCTTCGCCTTGGTAAGCCATTACCTTACCAACTAGCTGATGGGACGCAGGCCCCTCCCAGAGCGCCGGAGCTTTAGTCTTCTACCTCTAACATAGAAAACATCCGGGGTATTAGCCAGCGTTTCCACTGGTTGTCCCCCTCTCTGGGGCAGGTCACCAACGTGTTACTCACCCGTTCGCCACTCTCCGCTTCAGACGAATCCAAAGCTTCCCGTTCGACTTGCATGCATTAGGCACACCGCTAGCGTTCATCCTGAGCCAGGATCAAACTCTCCGTAGAAAGTTTTATTTCCGTATACTAACGGAACTACATTTTTTTGAATTGATCGAAGCCCAAATTTTTGACGTTTTTGTCACTCTTCAATTGTCAAGGTTCTATTCTCTCAGCACACTAGCATTACCGTTTCAAAAAAGATATTGCATGTTTTCCAAGAGCGATTTAGAGGAAATTTTTGACATAAAAAAACGACTCTCAGCGAGCCGCTGCTACATCATCTCCCCTATTTCTTTTGTTATCAGTGCTTCGCATTTTATTGCGACGGCGCTGTCAACGAGTTATGTATTATATACACGTTCTCGATGTTGTCAAGAGCAATTTTGAAATTCGTTAAAATTCGTTTTCACTCTTGGCGAGGAATCTTAGGCGCAAAAAAACGGCTCTCAGCGAGCCGCTGTTTAACTTTCCTCAATGTTCTTTTGTTATCGGTGCTTCGCGCTTTTGTGGGCGACGGCATCGCGTCAACAAGATTGATATTATACACACGTTCTTGATGTTGTCAAGAGCAATTTTAAAATTCGTCAGAATTCGTTTTTACACTTCGTATTATCAAAAGTGTTTGCTATTTTACGACACCAACTTTGTGCGGCCAACTATGTTGTAAAATCATGTTGGCGAACTACTGTGTGGCCAACGAGGAGGAAGTATAACAAGCTGTTTAACTCTGTCAATAGCAAATTCATTAATTGGGTCGTTTTGGTTCTTTTTACGGCCGTTTCTACACTGCACTCATATTGATTGTAACCCATATCTAACATAGAATTCCTGTCTTATTCCAGAGTAAATCCGGGCAAATTCTGCTGTAAAAAAGAATTCTTTGCGGGTTCTTTCCTCTTGCACCGATTTAACTTAAAATAAAGCTTAATGAAAACAAAGTTTGTGGCTTTTTTGTTGTTTCTGGGTGTGTTGGGGTTTTATTTACTCACGATGCAACCCTCTTTGGCATGGGGCGATGGCATGCGCTTGCAGCGTGAAGCTATAACGGCCGAATCCTTTATTCTTGCTGAAATCGTTGATGTAACCTTTGTCCCCGATCCGCTTCCCTTCGCCCGTTTAGGCGTTGCAGCTTGGGATCACCCTTTATATGTAATCGTAGGTCATGGGTTAGTTCAGGGTTTACAGCAGTTGCACAACTTATGGCTGGTTAATTTAATCTCGGTTGTTTTTGGTGCGGGGACGATTGCAATTCTGTTCTTGTGGTTGTTTGCAAATACACGTTCTTATCTGGCGTCAATATTTGCTGCGCTCGCGCTGGCTGTTTCACATACGTTTTGGTGGCATGCAGCAACACCAGAAGTTTATACTTTGTTTGCTTTTCTGCTTTTGTTAACGGTGTATTGGTTTGATCTATATGAACACAACGGCCGTTTCTATCACCTTCTTTTAGCATCCTTCACTCTTGGCTTAGGGATGGCCAACCATTTACTGGCTGCGCTACTTCTGCCAGCGTTGTTGATCTACTTTCTGTTATCTCGTAAATCATGGCGCAAATTCCCTCTCAACCTATCACATCTTGTTTGGTTGACTCTGACATTTTTGTTAGGGTTTGCTCCCTACTGGATTCAGTTTTTGCGGATGTTGCGCATTTTCCCTTTAGCCGAAATATTAGGCCCAGCGGCTGGTGAAACCTTTTTTCGTGGTTCGTTGGCATTAAACCCAGACGCATTATTGCAAAGCCTAATCAGTTATCTCATTTTTTTGGTTTATCAATTTAACCCCTTGGGCGTCTTGTTAGGACTCTACGGTTGGTGGATTGGACGGCGCGCATACCATCCTTTATGGACGAAAGCCGTCGCGTTATATGTTGTATTTCTCATTTTTGGCTTGATCTACCAGGTTGCGGATCAGTTCGCCTTTTTCTTAAGTGCCCATTTAATATGGGCTGTGGCGATGGGTATGGGAGCAGCTTCTTTGGCAACGGCCGTATGGTCGCAACATCAGCGCGTATTAGGATTAGTTCTGGCTATTTCGATCGCAATTATGCCCTTGTTTTATGCTTTGGCACCCGATTTATTGCGCAGCATCGGTGTGGATGAAATTGTTTTTGGTGTGCCACAGGTTGGTACAGGCGTGCGGGACGGGCTGGCATACTATATTGATCCCAATAAACGTGGCGATACGGCCGCATACAAATTTGGCAAAGAAACATTGACTCAATTACCACCCGATTCTGTTGTTTTGGCTGAATGGTATGTGGATACCGATGAATTTTTTGTGTTGCGCTATTTCATTGCCGTGGAAGATTTGCGTTCTGATGTGGAGGTGGTCGGCTGGCCGACCGAGGATCCGTTCTCATTTGACACCAATTTAGCTTTAGAAAAAGTTACTAACAATATTCCCAATCGGCCTGTATTTTTGGCGTCGTTAAGCAGCGATTTTTATGCGGCGCCGATGTTACTTGAAACTTATTGTATTGTAGAAGAACATAATCTTTATCGGATTTATCCTCGTGATGACGAGAAACGGCCGTGTTTGCCGCCAAGCGCCGCAACAGATTAAGTAAGGTTAATCTTTAATCCGAACTGCCAACCATCATTTTCTGAGCCGCAAATCGCTGTGCGTAAGTTTGAAAATGGGCTGTATTTATATTGAATGTCAGTTGCAACAAAACGAACCAGCACGACAAGGACCTTTTCAAGGATACTTGGTTATGGATTATTTGACGGAATTGATGCCAATTTCGACGAGCATATAACCAATTGAACTGTTGGTAGTCTGTGTGGGCATGTAAACGGTACAAAAATAAGGTTGCCGCTATAAATAAAAATGCAGCAACGCCCGTTCGGATATCGCTCAAGCCAAGAAACAAAAGTACAACGCCAGCAATCAAGCTCAGCCAGGTTCCTGCTCGTAACCAGAAACGGCCGTTTATCCAAAAATAAGCACTTTGTCCTCTACGCCAACGCAACTGCCGTACATGTAGATATTCCGCTTCGACACGCCACAATGTTGCGCCATACCCAATGCCAATGCCAATCATGCCAATTGTTAGCAGCCAAAAAGATAACGTTTGGGGAGGCCAGCCCACTGCCAATAATCCACCGCCAAGTTTGCAGCCGGCTCCTAATCCAACAACCAATAACGGCAGCAGCGGGTAACGTCTGGCATACGGCTTTGCCCACCGTTCATAGATGATTTGAAGCACGGTTATAATAAGAAGAAGGGTAAAACAAAGTGGCGACAACCACCAGGCGAGTAAAAGGCCCATTGTCCAACGCAAAATGATAAAAAGATAGGTTACGGTCGTTACTGGTGTGCGGGCGACGCTTCGATGTCGGTTTGCTGGCAAATGCCGATCCCGATCATGATCGCGTGCATCATTCCACATATACTTGGCCTGTTGAACAAATCCTTCTTGAATTAGAAACCAAAGGAAAATATAAAAAAAGCTGTGTGGTGTGACACCAGCTGCGCTAGCTAGAATCACTCCCCCCAAAAAATGAAGCCCATTTGCCAACAAACTCAGTGGGCGCGGGAACAGGTACACCCTACAACTCGCCCACCATTCATTTGATGTACTCATGTTTCGCACCTAATCGAGCAAGACCTGCCAGGTTTTTTAATAACAATCTTGCAATTGCCAGAGAGGTAAAAGCCTGACGAGTCATCAAGTGCGTAACTCCAGTGTTGTATTCGTTAGCATAGTTTTTTAATGTAAAAGCGAGTGCTCTGCCAAGGAAGCGTCCACAAATAAAATGATAAAAAGACGCTTCCAAAAAGCAACATTCGATTCAAAATGCTAAGTTAATTGCGAATATTGCTTAATCAGCAGTTCAGCAAGTTATTCACTTACATCAGCACCTAATATCTCACCCAAAATCTTGAGACCTTCTTTGACCTCGGTTAGTAAGGTATTAAATCCCAATTGATCGAGTGGGATTGTTACTGGAAACTCTAGCTGTATCGGAACTTCAGTATTGACGGGGATTTCTGTTTGAACAGGCACATCGACCATTAAATCAATGGGTATTTCCGTATCCACAGGTACTTCTAAATCTATGGGGACATCCAGGTTCATGGCAATGGGAATATCAGCACGAATGGGAATGTCAACTGGTATCTCTTGCCCTAAAATAACCACAGCCACGCGTACATCGCGATTGATACTCACGGTTTCGTTTATGGGTACATTCAAATTATCATCGACAACAATACTCGTAGAAATTGGTACAGTTGCGCTAATTGGAACCTGAAACGTATCGCTAAATGCAACTGTCATCGATAGCGGCAAGGTTTCATTGACCTCAATGGGCAAATCGAAATTTTCCAGTTGGACAGAATCAAGGATTTCATTTACCCGTGTGACCTCTGTCTGCGCACGTTGGCGAAATGAGTAAAGTCCGGCTAACAACAATATATTGATGGTTAGCGAGAAAATAACAATAATCCATAAAATAATATAATGCCAGCTGCGCCAGGGCGAACGAGATTCAGACATATAAACTCCTTTAGTTTCAAAACGATTTCGGTATGATTGTATGAGTAGAGTTGTGATGGTGCAATAACCTACGCACCTTTTTTACTTCCCACTGTGTTACTGATTGCTTTTGTTAACCCGCCAACGGCCGTTTCCAGAAAAAAATGATTGCCCACAAACATCTGTACTCGAAATTCGTTGTTTGTATGCAACTGCCAGGCATCTAAAGAATCGGGTTGGACAACAAAGTCGGCCGTTCCACCAAACACCGTAATAGGCGTGTCGAGTGGTGGTTGTGGTTGGTAAACGGCCGTTTCTAAGACAGCTAAATCACCACGCAATGCGGGCAGAAGTGCATCTAACACCGCCGGCTGCGCCAAAATATCTGCCGACATACCGCCACGCTTACGCATTTCAGCCAACAATTCATTGCGTGGCAGTGTATGAAGCAGTTGCGACCGTGGCGACAATTGGGGCGCCGGGCAAGCAGATAAAAACAAATGGCGTGGCATTGGTTGTTCTGCATGGCGCAAACTGTTTGTTAACTCAAACACCAGCCGCGCACCTAAACTGTGTCCAAAAAAAGCAAAAGGTTGTTGGGTTAATGGCTCAATGGCTGCTTTGAGTTCTGCGATCAACGGCCGTATACGCTTGTAAACAGGTTCGTGCAGACGTTTGCCACGTCCCGGCAAATAGGCGACCCATAGCTCAATCTCAGACGCAATCCGTTGGGGCCAATCGCCAAACAACGCCACCGTTCCACCTGCATACGGGAAACAAAACAAACGGATACGCGCCGCAGGTTGCGGTTGTAGACAAATAAACCAATCCGAATTTGTCATCAGGCCAAAAAATCACCCTGAGGCAGTTGAATAAACCCGATACGGCCGAAATAATCCAGATAAGTTTGTAACAATGGGGGTGCGACTGGAGGGCATTTGATGTTACTGTCAACCAGTCCGCTCAATGTATTTGTACAATCAAAAGTTGGCATGAATATTTGATCGGCCGTAACTTCATCTAACAAGGGTAAAAACGGGTTAGCAAGTTCACCACCAAATTGTGTTGCCAACTCAATCAGCATTTGACGCCACTGCTCGAAGGAGACTTTGCGCAAAGGTAAACCAAACGATGCTGTCCAAGCCAACACATCGTTAAATGGCATTGTGCTAGGATTTGGTAAGTTGAAAGTACATCCCAGGCTGTCGGCTCTGCCCAAAAGCGCTACGATCGCCGCGCTCACATAATCAACAGGAACCAAATCTACCTCCACATCCAAATCCGGCACAGCACCCAGCGCAGTGCAGGCTTGCACCATTGTTGACATCATATCATCGGTATTCCAGGCTCCCGTGCGACTGTCGCCCGATACAAGACCCGGTCGGTAAATCGCTACTGGCAATCCACGCTTTTTGGCTAACAACAATATCTTTTCAGCTACCCATTTGCTCTGAGCATATCCGCCAAAGGGGGCTTCTATGTGATCCAGGTCAGCATCTTCATAAAACACCTGATCATTATTGTGTTGTCCAGCATGGAAAATTGATAAGGTCGAGACAAAATGCAGTGCTTTCAAGCGTGATTGGGTTGCCAGTTGTAATAATGTCTGCACGCTGTGGATATTGGCTGCTTTATGCTGTGCATAGCTGAAAATAAAATTAACCATAGCACCATTATGAATGATCAGATCAACTTGATCTGCCAGTCGATTGAATTGTGCCGATGTTAATCCTAACTGTGGCTGAGCCAGGTCGCCAGGGATGACAATTATGCGGGTCGAATAAGTTTCTTCCCATAAACCATAACGCGACAAATTAGATTTTATCCTTTGAAAAGCCGCTGGTACGTCAACTGCACGCACCAAACAATGGACAACTGCGTTTGTTTCACACAATAAATCTCGCAAGATATAGGCACCAACAAATCCAGTTGCCCCCGTGAGCAATATCTGTTTTGGATTTGTTAAATCGGCGTGCGGCAAGTTGCCTGGTTGAATATGGTCATCCAGCTGCACATCGTTATGCAAATCTATCAGGTTTATAGCGGGGCCATGGTTTTGATGTAAACCGCCGTTGCTCCCCACAACATGCCCATTGCCATGGCCGTTGCCATAGCCATTACTATGGCCATTCAACCGTGCTTTAACAATCATCTGGCCAAGACCAGCTACCGTCGGCTGCATAAAAAGCTGTCGTAATGGAACCGCTACCTCGAACTGTTCACGCGCCTGAAAAATCAAACGTGTTGCTGTTAGGGAATTTCCGCCCAGATCAAAGAAGTTATCATAAATACCGACACGGTCTAAGCCCAAAATATCCGCACAAAGTTCGGCAAGCGTCGCTTCTAAATCAGAGCGCGGGGCAACATAGTCTGTGCTTGGTTCTGATTTTTCATTCGAAGGCATTGGCAATGAGAGCCGATCAATTTTGCCATTGGGTGTGAGCGGCAAGGTTTGCAGCGCAACAAAATGGGCAGGAAGCATATATTCGGGCAAAAGCCTACGCAGATAATCGCGTAGTTCCGTTGCATTCGGCAAGGTCATTTCTGGCTGAGGCACGAAATAGGCTAGCAACTGGTTATGCCCAGATGCATCCTCCCGGGCAATGACAACATTTTGGGCAACGGCCGTATGTCCAGCCAATGCAAACTCAATGTCACCTAACTCAATGCGATGACCCCGTATTTTTACCTGGAAATCCCCCCGCCCCAAGAAAATGATACGGCCGTCGGGTAAATAACGGGCCAGATCCCCCGTTTGATAAATTTTTTCACCTGCGTGTAATTCCACAAAACGTTCAGCGGTCAGTTCAGGACGCTTGAAATAACCACGCGCCACACCCGCACCCCCGATATATAAATCACCAACCGCGCCTATGGGGACTGGCTGCAGATGGGCATCGAGGATGTAAACGGCCGTATTGTCAATAGGACGACCAACTGTAATCCTGTCTGTTTTGCCACAAATTTGGCACGTCGTAGACCAAACGGTTGTTTCAGTCGGGCCATACATGTTCCACAGTTCAGCGCCGCAATCTAATAATTGCGATGCTAGATCAGGCGGCAATGCTTCGCCACCACATAAAATCTTCAAATCTTGCTTACCGTTCCAACCAGCTTCGAGCAACAAGCGCCATGTCGCTGGGGTAGCTTGCATGATTGTGATCTGTTCATCCTGTATTATGTTTTGCAGCAAAATGGCATCGACGGCCGTTTCTCTAGCAGCGATTGTCACTTGTGCGCCACTAATTAGTGGCAAAAATAGTTCCAATAAGGCAATATCAAAGGAAAGGGTTGTCACAGCTAACAGGTTATCGGCTGCTGTGATGCCCGGTTCTTTTTGCATGCTCATCAAAAAATTCACAGCGGCACGGTGTTCGATTTGCACACCTTTTGGTTTACCCGTCGAGCCAGATGTGTAGATGATATAAGCTAAATTTTGTGGCGTAACGGCCGTTGTCAATGCAAGAGTAGATTGGCGTTCAATTTCTGACCAATCGCTGTCCAGGCAAACTAGCTGGGGTTTATTTTCTCCCACATGGTTTGTCAGGTCTGATTGTGTCACGACAAGATGTGGCTGTGCATCATCAAGTATCAAAGCCAAACGTGCCCGCGGAAAAGCCGGATCGAGAGGAATATATGCGCCACCAGCTTTGAGAATTCCTAATAATCCCACCAACATATCCAGCGAACGGTCAACCAATAAACCCACCAATGTTTCAGGCTCTACGCCGCGTTCCTGCAAATAGTGGGCAAGTTGGTTGGATTTTGCGTCTAGTTCGGCATAGGTCAGGAATTGGTTTTGAAAGGAAACGGCCGTTTTCGTTGGCGTTTGTCGCGCTTGTGCAGAAACAAGTTCATGTAAACAGGTGGTCTTCGGATATGGCGCCTGGGTTTGATTCCAGGTATGCAACACAAGTGCACGTTCATTTTGTGGCAGCATCGGCAATGTGGTGATCGGCCGTTCAGGATCAGCCACAATCGACAGCAATAATTGTTCTAGATGCGTCAACATACGCTGCACCGTGGCCGCATCGAAAAGGCCAGCGTTATAGTACAGTGCTGCCGCCAATTTATCTTCCAATTCAGCCATCATCAAGGTCAAATCAAACTGGGCTGGCAATCCACCTAAACGCATGGACTCAATCACCAAGTCACCCATTTCCATTTTTATGCCTGGCAGCTCCAGAGCAAATGCACTCAGCCCTTGCTCATCCAGCACCTGGGCACGCTGCATGATAAACATCGTCTCAAACAATGGCGGACGGCTGGGATCAGGCTGAAAACTGCCATTGGCAGCTAGCTCTGTGGCCAATTTTGGCAAGGGATATTCCTGATGTGTGATGGCATCAAACATCGTTTGCCGCATCTGAGCCAGAAAATCAGTAAAGCTGGGATCATCACTAAAATCAGCTCGAATGGCAACTGAGTTAACAAAATAACCTAACAAATTTTGCAGTTCCGGCCGTTCACGCCCGGCGATAACCGAACCGACCAACAAATCATTCTGACCACTGTAACGATGCAATAAGGTTTGGAAAGCCGCCATTAACGTCGTAGCAAGGGTCGCACCATGAGAATTACTGAGCAGTTTAATCGCAGCAGTTAATTCAGAAGAAAGGCGCAGATGGACAACACCGCCATCAAAGGTCTGCACGGCCGTTCGGGGTCTATCTGTCGGCAAATCTAAGCGTGGCAACTCGCCACCAAGCTGTTGCAACCAATAATCACGCAGCTTATCGCCCGCTGGACTGCTAAGTTGTTCCTTCTGATACCGCACATAATCTGCATATAACAAATCAACTGTGGGCAAATTGGCAGCAACGCCCTGTTGGGCGGCGCGATAAAGCAGATATAACTCTTGTACCAACAACGACATCGACCAAAAATCGGTGATGATATGGTTGAGCGCCAGTAACAAAATATGTTCATCCATTTTGCGCTTGAACAGCACAAGGCGCACAAGCGGGCCTTTTTCTAAATCGAAGGGTTTGTATGCCGTCTCTTGTAGATCGGTGGTTAATTTGTCATCATCCCAACTGCTGGCATCGATCGTTTGTAGCGTGATTGGCATCTGTGGTTGGATTTGTTGCACAGGACGGCCGTTACGCACTTGAAAAACAGTCCGTAAGCCAGCATGACGAGCCACTAAATTTTGTAAAGCTTGCTGCATGGCGTCAACATCAAAGGAGCCGTGTAAGCGCACAGCACCAGCTACATTGAAAGAGACATCTGCTGGCAAGAGCTGATGCAGCACCCACAATGCTTCCTGACCATGGGACAATGGAGCCGGATCGGCGACAGCGTGAAGCGGTTGGATCGCAGTTATGGCGGCATCTTCAGCAGTCACAAGTGTTTGCAGTTGGTTGCTAAGCTCAATCAAAGTAGGCCCTTGCAACAGTTTTACAATCGGCAGATCAAGGTTTAGCTCACGTTCAATGCGGTTTTTTAGCTCCAAGGCCATCAGAGAATCCATACCCAATGTATCAAGCGGTTGTTGGGGATTTAGTTGACGGTCGTTTAATCCTAAAATGGCCGTAATGGCTGTTTCCAAATTGCCTTGGATTAACTCAATTTGTTGTGCTGGATCAGCTGCGGCTATGGACTTGGCTAATTCCTGAGTGACAACGGCCGTTTCCTCCCTTTCTTCCTTTATATGCACGTTTTTACGCACACTGCGCCGCAGCATACCGCTAGCACTTAATTGCCAGCTATCCTCATGCCCAGCATGCACAAAAGTTTGAAAAGCAGCACTTTCGGCAGCAGTCAGCGTCAAGACCGTTTGTAAGCGTAACCTATCTTCCTCATCAGGAACCTGCTCACCGCCCAATAGTTGCACATCATGCGCACCATCTCCCCAAAAGTTTTCAGCAACAGCTTTGATATGCGCCAAGAAAAGGTCGCCCACAGATTGATTCTCAGCTTTACGCACAATTTCCTCAAAAATAGGCAAAACCGTAGGCAAACGTTTCACACCACTTTGATTTGATCTGTGCAGCGAAAACGATTGAGTAGGTTCAATGTCCAACCAATAACGCTGGCGCTGAAAAGGATAGGTAGGCAGTACAAGTTTTTGGCGGACGTATGGCTGATCGAATGCTTGCCAATCAATATCAAAGCCAACCGCATATAATTTGGCTAAACTACTGAGAACGATTTGCCAATCGTCTTTATGTCGGCGCAGCGATGGCAGCCATTCTGCCTGGCTGGACGGCAGTACATTTTGCCCCATGCTAATCAGATGTGGCTGCGGCCCGATTTCCAAGAAGACTTCAGCTCCAGATGCGGCCGCAGTTTGCATGCCGGTGGCAAATTGCACGCTTGCAACCACATGCTTGCGCCAATACTCTGCGTCAGGTGCTTCTAGTAACATTTGGCCTGTGAGGTTAGAGATGAATGGGATTCTTGGAACTTTGTATTTGATTTGCCGCGCAACGGCCGTAAATTCAGCCAACATCGGTTCCATCAAGGGAGAATGGAAGGCATGCGAGACAGTCAACGGCCGTGTTTCGATGCCTTGCGCGTTAAATTGTGTGATGAGGATTGTAACGGCCGTTTCTGCCCCCGCAATCACAACATTTTGTGGTCCATTAATGGCCGCAATCGACAATTCGTTTTCATGAAGGGCAATAGCTTGTTCGACTTGATCCACATCTGTGAAGATTACCGCCATCGCCCCGCCAGTAGGCAACGCTTGCATCAATCTGCCACGAGCCGCAATCAACTTTAGGCCATCTTCCAAACTGATACTGCCAGCAATACAAGCTGCTACATATTCGCCTACACTATGCCCCAAAACCATATCTGGCACAATGCCCCACGATTGCCACAGCATCGCCAGCCCATATTCAAGCGCAAACAACGCCGGTTGGGTATAGGCAGTTTGATCAATTAGCCCATCTTCGGTGAGTGAAAAGACTAAGGCCAGCAACGGCCGTTTTAATTCAGCGTCCAAAATTTCGGCACAACGGTCTAGGGCCGCACGAAAAACAGGTTGGGTGGCATAAAGGCTTTGTGCCATGCCCACATACTGGGAACCTTGGCCTGTAAATAAGAAAGCCAGCAACGGCCGTTTACCTACGGTTGTAGATGCAGGCGTAACTGTGTGTGGTTGACTCAGCTTTGTGATGATCTCTGTGCTGGTTTCACCTTCAACAGCCAAGCGATAAGCAAAGTGGCCGCGGCCAACATTTGCCGTATAACAAACATCTGCGAGATTTAATTCCGGGTGTCGTTCCAAGAAAGATAGATAGCGCGATTTCATTGCTGCAAGACCAGCTTCATTGGGGGCTGACAATGCAAGCATATGACGGGGGCGATCTGCTGAATGGGGCAACGGCCGTTCTGGAGCTAAAGGGGCTTCTTCAACAATAATATGCGCATTCGTGCCGCCAAATCCAAACGAACTCACACCTGCCCGCCTTGCATTTGCGCCACGCGGCCAATCAGAACTGCCCGTATGGACGCGCAGCCGTGATCCTTCCAAAACAATATGTGGATTTAGTTCATTGAAATGCAAATGCGGCGGCAGTTCGGCATGGTTTAAAGCTAAAATTGTTTTGATCAATCCAGCCATCCCAGCGGCAGCCTCTAAATGACCTATATTCGTTTTAACGGATCCCACCCACAAAGTCGAATCAGCTTCATGCGTATCAAATACCGCTTGCAAGGCATTAACTTCAATGGGATCGCCTAAACTGGTGCCGGTGCCATGGGCTTCCACATAACTTATAGCGTTTGGCTGCAAATCAGCATCTTGCAGCGCTTGTCGAATGACAGCTTGTTGCGCTAAACCATTTGGAGCTGTGAGGCCATTGGAACGGCCGTCTTGATTCACAGCCGAGCCGCGCAGCAACGCCAAAATGGGATCGCCGTCACGCTGTGCATCATCGAGTCGTTTGAGCACCACAACGCAACAGCCTTCACTGCGCACATACCCATCTGAACTGGCATCAAATGTTTTACAACGGCCGTCGCTGGCCATCATACGTGCCTGTGAAAACGAGATCGTCAATTCGGGGGACAACAACAGGTTAACCCCACCCGCCAAGGCCATGTCCGTTTCACCACTGCGCAAACTTTGCATTGCTAAATGCACAGCCACCAGCGACGATGAACAGGCCGTATCGATTGCCATGCTTGGCCCTTGGAAACCCAACAAATAAGACAAACGATTGGCAGCCATACTATGGGCATTGCCAGTGCCGGCGTAGGCATCAATTAAATCATGCTGGCTAAATTGGCGGCGTGAGTAATCATAACTGCTGATCCCCATAAAAACGCCAGTCGGGCTATTGACTAGACCGGTCGGTGCCTGGCCAGCGCGTTCGAGTGCCTCCCAAGCAACCTCTAGCAACAACCGCTGCTGCGGATCCATGCGTTCAGCTTCACGCGGCGAAATCCCGAAAAAAGATGGATCAAACTGATCAACTTGTTTCAAAAAACCACCCTGCCGTGTACTCATTTTGCCTCGCGTCGGCCCATCACCATTGGCATAGGTCGCTTCGATATCCCAACGATCCGCAGGAACCGTGCTGATAGCATCAACTCCATTTTGTAACATCTGCCAAAAATCTTCCGGATCATCAGCGCCTGGGAAACGACATCCCACCCCAATCACCGCAATCGGAACTTGACCATCAACAATTGACAATTGACGATTGGCTTTTGTTTCTGGTTCTGCCAAATAACCAGCTAAGGCAGCAATTGTCGGATAATCCCAAATTAATGTGGGAGAAACCGAACGGCCGATCCAGTTTTCCAATTCACCAGTCAAACTTACCGCCTGTACAGAATCCAGGCCATAGTCTACGAAAGGTTGATGTGCATCAACTCGATCAAGCGGGATTTTAAGTTGGGCTGCGATTTGTTCAGTCAACCAAGCAGAAATTTGGGCAAAGCTCATGCCCTCGTCTGAGATTTCAAAAGGCTGTGCAGCGTGCTGCAAACTAGGTGCAGTCTGGCCCATTTCCCAACTGCTCAACACATCGAGCTTATTTTCCAGATAGTTTTGTTTACATGCATGACGTCTGATTTTGCCACTCGACGTCTTAGGGATGCTCATTGGTTTGACTAGAACGAGAGCCTGAAGCTGCAATTCATGTTCTTGGGCAATCGCACGGCGCACAGAAGTGATCACATCTTCAACGGCCGTTCTGCGATTCTGACGACTCATTTCATAAACCAATACCAACTGCTGCTCGTGGCCATCTTCAACAACAAATGCCGCCCCCAGACCGCCTTCGAGGGCTTCATGGGCATTAACGGCCGTATTTTCAATATCCTGGGGATAATGGTTACGCCCCCGTATAATCAACAAATCCTTCAAACGTCCGGTTACAAATAATTCGCCATTTTCCCAAAAACCCAAATCACCTGTACGCATAAAAGGACCTGCGCCAGTATCAGCCAAATAGGCATGAAATGTTGCGGCTGTTTTTTCCGGGCGACCCCAATATCCTTTGGCAACACTTGGGCCTTTAACCCAAATCTCGCCGATCATGCCATTAGCAAGTGTCATTAAGGTATCAGGATCAGCGATCACTACCTGCTGCCCCAAATGCGGATGGCCACAACTAACCATTGTTGCAGCATCGACATCATTTTCGGCCGCGACTTCAACACGATTTTCCTTAAGGGCTTCACTGTGAAATTTACGTGAAAAAAGCGTACCTGGACCGTCGCCGCCACTCACTATCAAGGTCGCCTCGGCTAATCCGTAACAAGGATAGAAGGCTGCCGGATCAAATCCACACGGCTCAAACGTGCGTGCAAAATTATCTAACACATCCTTTTGGATAGGTTCCGCACCACAATAAGCGATACGCCAGCCACTCAAATCGAGCTTCTCACGTTGTTCAGCCGTTATTTTTTCGACACACATTTGATAAGCGAAATTGGGTGCCCCACTGACCGCGCCAACTTGGTGAGACAGCGCTTGCAACCAACGCACAGGGCGCTGTAAAAACGCAGCGGGTGACATTAAATACGAAGGAGCACCCGCGTACATCGGCTCGAGAATGCCACCAATTAGCCCCATGTCATGATAACTTGGCAGCCAATGCACACCAATGACGGGCGGCACGTAGGGAGGAATAAGCTGAAAACCTTGACGAATAATTTCTAAATTGTGGATCAGGTTACTATGGCTCACCATGACACCCTTGGGCTCGCCAGTGGAGCCTGATGTGTATTGTAAAAAGGCAAGCGTATCGGGCGAAACGGCCGTATCCAACCATTTATCAGCAATTTTTTGGTCGAGTTCTTCTGTGTTAAGCCACTGTAATGGCGCTAATTCTGGCATAATTGAAAAACGCCGTTTTAGTCCATTCAGAATTTTGCCAGTGGTCAATGCAAAATGGGCGCTAGAATCGTTGACAATGCCTTGAACTCGAGGTGAAGGTCGATTTAGACGTGGTGGGTAGGCAGGTACGGCCGTTACGCCAGCATACAAACACCCAAAAAACGCAGCAATAAAATCTAATCCCGGAGGATATAACAATAAAGCACGCTCACCTTGTGCATCTTGACTCTGCAACCAGGCAGCAATCGCGCGAGCGCGTTGATCCAATTGCGCGTATGTCAGGCGCGTTCCAATTGTTTCCCCATCATCCAAAAAAGCGTAGGCAAGGTAATCAGGTTGTCGTTTTGCTAGCTTTTGCAGTAGTTCGTTAAGCGTCTCCGGTTGAAGTGATGCTCCCGGTGTATACGATTGGAGTGAAGTCATATACGTAAATATCCTGTTAATTGACAAAACAACGGTAATCTATTTTTAGTCAGAAAAAATCGTTTTGCAAAGTTTTCGCCATGCCTAGTACTTCAATGACGTTACACATTATGCCCTATAAATCAATTTCAACATGTTGTTTGATTGACAATCCCCGAAATCCATGTCATACAATTCTATTTTAAGTGTTGACCACTTTTACAGCAATAGTTATACTGAATTCAACAAGTTAAAAAATCGCAAGCAGTTTATATTGTTCAATAAATCAGCCAAAAACTAATGGTTTTATATGAATTCAGAACCTAATAAAGCAACAGATCGTTATCAGTTTATCGAAAAAATTGGTGCCGGTGGCATGGGAACCGTGTACAGCGCATGGGATCGAGAAATAGAACGTGAGGTAGCCTTAAAGTGGTTACCCGCTTATTTTAGTGCTGATGAGGCTTTTGTTGAACGCTTCAAACGTGAAGCCCGTGTGATTGCCCGTTTAGAACATCCACATATCGTACCAATTTATGATGTTGGCGAGTATGAAGGGCGCCCCTTTATCATTATGCGCTTACTCAATGGTGGCACCCTACGCGAGCGTCTTAACAAACCTGAATTTAATCTGCTCGCATTTATCGGGGCGATGGAAGATGTGGCCGATGCATTATCTGCCGCCCATCGTCGCAATATTGTCCACCGTGATATTAAACCTGGTAATATTCTTTTTGACGAAAGCGGATCGGCTTTTTTATCTGACTTTGGGATTGCGAAAGTATTAGATGCTGCTACCCAGTTAACGGGCAGCGGTTTGATAGGCACGCCAGCCTACATGAGTCCAGAACAATTTGTGGGGCAAGGGATCGACGGCCGTTCCGATCAATATTCTTTAGCAGTTGTGGTCTACGAAGCATTGACGGGCAAACTGCCGTTTAAGGGCAATACTGCCCAAATGATGTACAAACACCTCAACGCCGAACCACCCGAAATCAATTTAGAAGAAAATCCCATGCCTACGGGCTTGAACCAGGTTTTGAAAAAAGGGTTAGCCAAAAAGCCTGACGATCGCTATCCGACTGTCAAAGGGTTTGTGGCTGCCCTGCGTGCCGCTACAGAATCCGATCCAAAAGCAGTTATAGCCCCCCTGCCCTTAATAGCTGGTGTAGTGGCAGCAACTCCTGTTAAACCACCAACCGCCCCAACTGAATTGGACACACCATCAGAACCGCAGTTGATACAGCTGCGTGCCGATTATCGTCAAGGTCTTGAAGCCTTATCAAAAGAGGATTGGGCTGTCGCTTTGGCTGCATTTGATCGCGTCTTAGCTGTCGATCAAAATTATGGTAATGCCCAAGCATTACAAAAACAAGCGCAAACAAATTTAGAGCATACCGCAACCACCACCGCCGCCAGGGCAGCGGCGGCGGCGGCGGCTTCTCTGGCAATTGATAAAACGACAGTAGAACCACCATCTGCCCCCATTCCTGATGTTGCCCAAACAACAGTTGAGCCAACTACACCTCCTGGTTTGGGTGTTAATAAAACAACTGTTGAACCCGTTGCTGCTTCGGCAGCATTTGTGGGCGCAGCCACGCGTGTTGAAAGCCCAACACCGGCACCGCCCCCCCAACCGACAGCGCCCGCTGGCAAAAAACGTCCTATCGGTTTAATTGCTGTGGGTGCGCTGTTGCTGTTACTTCTGTTGGCGGCAGGGGCATTTGGCATCTCACGGATAATGGCAGGTGGGGGTGATGAGGATACGGCCGTTACCGATTCAACAGCAAATGCCGACACTTCCTCGGCATTTGCAAGCAGTTCTGATGGCGAACCAACCGCGACCACGGCCCCAACCGATACAGCGGAGGCCGAAGATGAAACGGCCGTTGTTGCCGCAGAAGCCACCAAAATACCACCCCCCACGCCCACAGATGAACCGCCAACGGCTACGACTGAACCACCGACTGAAACGGCCGAACCACTTCCTTCACAAGTACGGGTCGTGGTATCTTCTGCCAACTTAAGAAATGGTCCCGGAACCACGTATGCCACACAAGGAGCTATTTTTGAAGGCGAAATCGCAACCGTTCTCGCCTCAAATAGAAATCGTACCTGGTATAACATTCAACTACAAGATGGCAGTAAAGCCTGGATCGCAGCTAGTGTCATAGAATCTGTTGATGGATCGCTGTTAGACAATGTGGAAATAGCGATGACAATCCCGCCTGTTCCCACAAAAATAGCAACGGCCGTACCCGCAACCAGAACGCCAGGCTTAAGTGGATCAGCAACCCCATCATTTGTAACCAATACACCGAATCCACAAGCAACCCAACCGCCCGCAGCAACCCAACCGCCCGCAGCAACGCAGCCACCCGCAGCCACACAGCCACCTGCAGCAACACAACCGCCTGCAGCAACGCAGCCGCCAGCAGCAACCCAACCACCACCTACGCAGCCACCGCCCACACAACCACCACCTACACAGCCGCCACCACCTACTGAGCCACCGCCTACACCACCGCCACCCTAACAATTTGTAGGTGTAGTTAACCTGTTTAATACACTGTTTATCTTGTAAATGGTTCAAGTAATAAAATTTAGTTGAGGTGTCTCATGTCTTTGCATAACAAGTCTAAATTCTCGTTAACCCTGTGGCTTTTAATTAGCATTGTACTTGCTGTAATCTTCGTAATCATCACTGTTAATTCACCCGTTGCGGCCACGCTGGATTCAACCTATCCAGCATCAAATGCTTGCACTGAGCAAATACAAGATGGCGGGTTTGAACAAGGTTCATCGAACCCCAATTGGAATGAAGCCTCAACAAATTTCGGCACACCAATTTGTGATGAAGCCGGTTGTGGCACTGGAACTGGCAGTGGCCCACACAGTGGCACATATTGGACCTGGTTTGGCGGTATTTCTGCTTATGAAGAAGGCTCTGTTTCCCAGCAAGTTACAATTCCATCCGGCACAGCCACACTATCATTTTGGTTAGAGCAAGTTGCATGTGATAGCGGTTCCGATTACATGGAAGTGACCCTCGACGGCAACCCCGTTTTTGCAACAACTGGAAACAGCCCGATTTGCGGCAATTTAGGATATACACAAGAATCTATAGACATTTCTGGTTTTGCTGATGGTAATTCTCATCAACTGGTGTTTCACTCGGAGATCTTTGCAGCTAATGGTGGCGGGACGAACTTTTTTATCGACGATGTCAGTGTCGTTGCCTGCGAGCCGCCTACACCTACAGCAACATCGACAAATCCACCAACGTCAACGCCAACATCAACGCCAACAACCACGCCGACAGTTGCACCAACCTCTATGCCAACAATTACGCCCACTTCCAATCCTGCCTCTGTAACTTATGACACCTGGATAAAGAGCGGGCCACAACGGCCGTCGCCCTCTATAGGAGAAATCACAATTGATCCTACAAATCCACAAATCGTCTATGCTGCAACCCAAGAAGGTGTTTATAAAAGCAGTGATGGCGGTGCAACTTGGCATGCAAAACTAAATGGGCTCAGTGCTTTTGGGGGCTTAGCTGTGAGCAATGTCGTTATAAACCCAAATAACCCACAAAACCTGTATATTTCCACATGGGGAGACGGTATTTACGTTAGCAATGATGGTGGTGAAAACTGGATATTAAAGACCGATCCTATTGAAAACAGGGTCAAGTCCCCATTGGTAGACCTCGAGTTTGCACATCCTGGCGGCAAAATAATAGAGCCACTAGCACAAGGACCCTCCCGAACTCATCCAGAAAAAATATTAAACGGAAATTCACCACAAAAACAAAATCTTCCCTTACCCAATACATCCGCATCTACCTTAGAAGATGAATCTTTAAATCGACCACCACGACAAATAGATTGGACACCTGCACGTTATTTGGCAATGCACCCCACTAATCCACAACATTTAATCGCCGCAATTTCCGATGGGAACGGATTGTATATGAGCCAAAATGGTGGTGATAGCTGGGATCAATTATCTTTACCGGGCGGCGATGCAGCAAGTGGTCGCGCTGTTGTTTTTGCACCCTCAAACCCAAACATCGTGTACGCTTCTCTAGGGGATTGGGGGCCAAACCTCGGCATCTATAAATCAACAAATGGTGGCAGCAGTTGGACATTGGTTACTGGAAACAGCACAATAACCTCAGTTGTCACGATGTTTGCTATCGATCCGACAGATGCCAACCATGTCTACGCTGCAACCTATGGTCAAGGCATTATGGAAACATCTAACGGCGGCACGAGTTGGACTCATATCACAACCGATTTATCAGGTGATGATCTCTATTTTTATAATATCGAAATATCCCAGGTTAATTCACAAATAATATTTGCAACGGGTTATGTATGGCCATGGAAAAGCAATAATGGCGGTACAACCTGGGAAATTGCAGATATAAATTATCCTGATTTCGGCACTTGGGCCTTGGCTCTGCATCCAACTAATGCCAATATAGCATATATTGGTTCTCGCCAAACATTGTTTACAGATTATATAGGCGGTGGCATTTACAAAACGACAGATGGGGGCGAAACCTTTAATCCTAAATTACAAGGTCTTAGTGACACCTTCGTATTGGACATTGAGCCAGACCCCAATGATCCGGATTTTGTTATTGCAGGAACCTGGGGTTCTGGTGTTTTTTGGAGTCCAAACAATGGACTTGATTGGTATCAAGGCAATGATGGCCTTTGGCTTCCATATATCTACTCAATTGAAGCTACCCAAGGAGATTCCGGAACCGTATTCTATGCGAGCACCTTTTATACTGGTGCAGCTCTATTTGCCAGTTATGATCAGGGCAAAAGCTGGACACAAATGCCTATAGATACTCTGCCAGGTTTTGCACAAAATGGTTTTGACATCGAATCCGTGGACGGATCTAGTGAACGTTTGGTCATAGCTACAGCGAACGGTATTTATTACAGCAATGATGCAGGTCTAACATGGACTCAAAGCCAGGTAGAAGGCGATCCAACGAGTGGTATCGTGCTTGACATTGAACGCATTAACAACAGCCGCATGGTAGCTGCAACTTATGGAGACGGTATTTATTACAGTGACAACAGTGGTGTGAGCTGGTCGTTTGCACAGGGGGAACCCTCAGATTTCGTCTATAAATTAAGCAATGCGCCAGATTCATCGCATATTTATGCGGCAACATTTGGTTTGGCGAAGAGCAACGATAATGGCATTCATTGGGATTCTGTTCATTCTGGAGTTCCTGACAATCTCTTCTTTAGAACAGTTGATCATGGTTCCGATGGGAAAGGGCATGTGTATGCGGGCAGTATTGGTCAAGGCATGTGGGCTGCACCTAATTTTACTGATTATTGGATTCACTTTTCAGACGGGTTTTCACCCAAACGGGTGCGTGCGATAAATGCAGATTTTATGCAGCCTAATCGATTATTTGTTGGAACAGATGGGCAAAGTGCCTGGCTTTTTGTTCCTGATAAGTTACCCTTTGTATCGACCGCGTATTTACCTTTAACAACTAAGAAGTGAGGATTTTACTAACACCAAAAGTTAGGCATTTGTCATGCAGTTTGACAAACTGGTCATCGCGTAACTGATTTAGATAAAGAAATTGTTACCTTATGATATTGGGAGGTATTTAATGCGTTATAAATTAGTCATTTTCTTATGCTTACTGTTGTTAAGTGTGCTTGTTGGTTGTGGTGGTGAAGATCCAACACCGACACCGACACTTCAGATCATTCCAACGGATACGGCCGTGCCTGCCCCCACCAATACGTTACCCCCTACAGACACGCCAACATCCACACCAACAGAAACACCGACGGCAACGCCAACGCCTACAGAAACGCCTACAGAAACACCCGTTGCAAACAGTGGCAGCACAAATAATGGGAGCACAGACAATAATGATGAGTTAGGCGATGTCGCCGCAACCATCATTCCACAACTATTAACCCCAGGAGCAATTGAAATCCCAACGCTGCCCGCGTTACCGGCACTCCCAACATTGCCACCTTTACCGGGTGGATAAAAAGACCTAACAAGTAAAGATCCAATACCAAGGGCGAAAAGTACATTTTTTGCCTCTCGCCCTTGGTCAATCTCTTTTACTACTCTATAATTACATATTGATTTTAAAGTATTATATTATTCCAACATCAACAAAGCTAAAAGGATGGTGCTGTGGATTCACAATCAACTCCAAAACTAATCATGCAAACAGGTCCATTGCCTGATGAAATATATGAATTAACCCAACCAAAAACAGTCATCGGACGAGCCCCGAGTGTAGATATCGTGCTCACGTTTGCGGCCGTTTCTGGTCGTCATGCCGTGATTTCACGTGAAGGCAATCAATGCTTCATCGAAGATTTAAACAGCAGCAATGGCACATTCATAAATGGACAACGGTTACATGGTAACCAAAAATTAAATCATGGCGACGAAATCCGTTTAGGACAATCAATTCGGTTACAGTTTGATGCGCCAGAGCCAGAAATCGATCGCACCATATTGCAATCATCTGCCGCCGATAAAACCATGTTAGAGCAAGATTTGGCCGGGATTGATATCGACAATACGGCCGTTCCCCCCACAGCCAAAGTCGATCCAATCACACCTACCAAAGCTTCACCTGCCTTATCTGCAGCGGCAATGGATGGGGGCAAAACGATCATCGCAGATGATTATTTCAAAGCGGCAGCAACCATTCAACCACGCTTTCAAGTGGCAATCGCCGGCGATCCGCCCCAAACCTATACGCTTAGCGGCAATAAAATTACGATTGGCCGCGCCGATGATAATGACATCGTGATCCCATCCAAGATTGTATCGCGCCATCATGCCATTTTGGAGCGTGTACCTGCTGGTGGCTACCAAATCATCCCCTTAGCCGAAGCTGGCAACCCAGTTCTATATGCTGGACGGCCGTTGCCTCAACCGCAACAATTGCAACATGAAGATAAATTGAGAATCGGCGGGCTTGATCCTGGTTCCATGGTCACCATGACCTACATTTCTCCCAGCGAAGCTGGTGCTGCCACAACTGCCGCAGCTAGCATTGATTTCAGCAAGAAAACAAAAATCACCCTGGGCCGCGATGCCACAAACGATGTTGTTCTTGATAGCCCCGCTATTTCACGTTTCCACGCACAAGTCGAACGTGTCGGACAACGCTATCGTGTGCATGACCTGGGCAGCTCAAACGGCACCTTCGTCAACAACGAGCGAATTGGTAGCGACGAAGTTTGGCTCAAACCAGATGATACCATTCGCATCGGTTCATATCGCTTTGTTATGGGGCAAGATGAATTAGCCCAATTCGATGAAAGTGGTGATCTGCGTGTTGAGGCTATCAACCTCAACAAGTGGGTGCGCAAAGACCTCAACATCCTGCAAAACATTTCCCTCGTCTTCCAACCACGCGAATTTATTGTAGTCGTTGGGCAAAGCGGTGGTGGCAAATCTACCCTTGTTGATGCCATAGCCGGTTATCGCCCGGCCACCGATGGCGAAGTCACCGTCAACGACATCAATGTATACCAAAACTTTGATGCCATTCGTGACGAAATCGGCTATGTACCCCAAAAAGACATCATCCATATGGAACTCACTGTGTGGCAAGCCTTAGATTATGCGGCCCAACTACGCATGCCCTCCGACACTTCCAAAGAAGAGCGCCACGCACGTATCAACGAGGTTTTAGACGATCTTGACCTGGCACATCGTAAAGATGTACAAATCAGTGGTCTCAGTGGTGGTCAACAAAAGCGTGTTTCTATTGGCGTAGAATTGATCACCAAACCAGGGCTATTCTTTCTCGATGAACCCACCTCAGGCCTTGATCCTGGCACAGAAACCTCCTTCATGCAGCTCATGCGGCGGCTTGCAGATCAAGGTAGATCAATCATCCTTATTACCCATGCGACCAAAAACGTCATGCTTGCAGACAAAGTGGTTTTCCTGGCGCGTGGGGGGTATTTAGCCTGGTTTGGGCCGCCTGAAGAAGCACTGCTTTACTTTGATAAATTCCGCACAGAACAAGAAAGACGGAGTGGTAAAATTGAATTTGACGAAATCTACAGCATCCTCGGCGATCAATCGCGAGGTACAGCCGAAGATTGGGGAGAACGCTTCCACACAAGCACTGTCTACGATAGTTACATCTCACAACCCCTAAATGAGCAAGACCAATCGCCATCTGGACAATTAAGTGCTCCGGCAGAGGCACCTGGACCCAAACGTAAAAAACAGGTTTCTTCCTGGCGACAATTTCTCATACTCTCATCCCGTAACACCAAAATTCTAACACGCGATCGTTTTGGTTTGATTCTCATGCTGGCAGCCCCGCCCTTAGTGAGTTTGCTAGATGTCATTCTAGCCCTTGTTCTAGGACGCGATCCATTTGATTTCTTTGAAGGTTCAATGCCCAATGTGATGATCACATTGTTCTTGTTAACAGTTTATGGGGTTATGGTCGGCGGCCTGGCGCAAATGCGTGAAATCGTCAAGGAGCAAGATGTTTACCGCCGTGAGAGGTTGGTTAATTTGCGACTTTTCCCCTATGTGATGTCCAAGATATGGGTGGCTGCGCTTTTAGCAGTTTATGCTTCTTTGGTTTACATGGTGGTACATTATCTCGCCTTTGATATGCCGGGTGGAACGGCCGAAATGGTACTAATGTTCATTTCACTTACTTTGGCAACCATGGCCGGTATGATGTTGGGACTATTTGCTTCAGCCTTGGCACCCAATGCCAATTCAGCCCCGCTGATTGTAGTTTTGCTCATGCTGCCGCAAATTGTACTTGGCGGCGCTTTGGTGCCTTTGCCACCCGCAGTCAGCGCACCCATCTCCACACGCTGGGCTTTCCAAGCATTTATGGGCATTACAGGCGTCGGCTCTGACGTCGCCGCCGATACCTGTTGGGATCTCGATGAAGAAACGCAAAAAGCGATGACGCTTGAAGAGAAAAATGCAAATTGCCTTTGCATGGGTACCAATGCACTCCATCAAGACAGTTGTAATTATCCTGGCCTGGGCGGTTTTTATAATGAGGCAATTGATCAACCAGAGCCAGGTGCTTTTGACGAACAGTCACCACTCAAGCCAGAAGAGCCAGCTGAACCGGAAATCCCACCCCAACCGGAAAAACCAGCAGATGAATCTGATGATATCGCCATGGCGCGATATTTTGAAGCACTAGAAGCATGGCAAGAGGAAGTTGACAGCATTAACACAGCCTATCGGGCAGAAGTGGATGCATATCGCGACCAGTTAGCGGTTTTCGAGGCTGAAACACAAGCGTTTGTACAGCGCAAAACAGATTTTGAAACGGCCAGAGTCGAATGGATTGCCAATCAAACCAGAGCTGTTTTGCCCGCTGAGGAATTGATTCGTCAATTTGAACCCGGTTTTGGGTGGACATATGTCGATAAAAATGATGCGGACGCTTACGGTGCAATGTTATTAAAAACTTGGGCTGCCCAAACACTCATTATTTTCGTGTTGTTTCTCGGCATTATGTTCTTGCAAAAACGAAAGGATGTCGCCTAATGAGACTTTTGCGTCTGACAATAGTTGTGGGAAGCGGGCTTCTGTTGCTGCTACTCATAACAGCTTGTGGTGGTAATGATGCGCCCGATGCGGCCGTTTTAACATTAGAAGCAGAACTTGCCAATAAAAATGATAGTTCAAGCGAAAATACAGGCTCTTCGCCTACAGATTCAGAAAATGGGGTAGAATCCAATGCGCCTACAGCACCCGCGCCACCGGAAACACCACCGACCGCAGAGCCAACAGACGTGCCAGAACCTACGGCAAGCGCTGAACCTGACCCAACCAACATTGCGGCAACGGCCGAATCTGTATCAATCGAGCCAGAATTGCGCGCCATGGGCATTGACCCTGCCGCTGGCAAATTGGCCTGGATGCATCCACCTATCACATTAGAAGTGACAGATTTTGAAGATACTGCCTTCGCCAACCAACGCATTCTTACAGTGGCCAGCGATTTCGTTTTGGCCGCTGACGTGACTTGGAGCTCAGCGTACGCGGAATCAGGATGTGGTTTCGTGGCGCGTTCGGATGGCGACGAAGAAGTTCCCAGTCAATATATTGTCGGTCTCACACGCGGCGCACAAGGGCATGTGCTTTTCGCTGAACAAGTTGCAGGGGATGTTGACCTGGATCATGCCACCGACATTTATGCCAACGGTATCGACCCCAATTTTAAATGGCAAAACGAGACCACCAATCGTATCGCGATTGTCGGCATTGGACAGGATTTTACTCTTTATAGCAATGGCACAAAACTCGGAACGGTATCGGCCACGTCTGGCTTTGAAGAGCGTTTTGTTGCTTTTATCGCCGTCAATCGCTCTGGCGGCATCCGCTGCGACTTCAACAACGCCTATTTGTGGCGCTTTGATTAAATATTAAGGGATTTTGTAAACACGGACGGAAAAGAAACGGAATAATGAATCCTCTATATTCCTTATTCTGTTCTGTTCGTGTTTAACCTATTTTACGGGCATCGTTTGACAATCTATAGCCAAGGCGACTAAACTAAGGTCATCACACAAAAATCCAACATATAAAACATTTCTGGAGACAAATTATGGCACAACCCAGCTGGATAGGTCGCACGCTTAACGGCCGTTACGAAATACAAGAATTACTCGGTCAAGGAGGCATGGCAGCCGTTTATAAAGCCTTTGACCATAATCTTAAAAGAGTAGTCGCCGTTAAACTCATTCATTCGCAATTTTCCAGCAACGAAGATTTCGTGCGCCGTTTTGAATCTGAAGCCTCAACCGTTGCACAACTGCGCCATCCCAATATCATTCAAATATTTGATTTCACCCATGAAGATGAAATCTTTTTCATTGTTTTCGAATTTGTACCGGGTGAAACCTTGCAGGGACGGATGAAACGTCTGGCAATGTCCAACCGTCAAATGGAAATCAAAGAAGCCGTTGACATCGCCGCCAAAACGGCCGATGCACTCAATTATGCACATACAAAAGGGCTCATTCATCGCGACATCAAGCCTGCCAACATCATGCTGAATGTGTACGGCGAACCGATTGTGATGGATTTTGGCATTGCCAAAATCATGGGCGGCACGCAACATACGGCAACAGGCGCCGTTTTAGGCACTGCGCGTTACATGTCACCTGAGCAAATCAAAGGGGATCGCATCGACCCACGCTCTGACGAATATTCTCTAGGTGTCACTCTATATGAAATGCTAGGGGGTCGGCCACCTTTTGAAGCTGATTCGGCAATGACATTAATGATGATGCATATGACCGATCCTGTGCCTGATTTGCGTAATATGCGTGCAGAAGTTCCTGCGGGGCTTGTTGCTGTGGTCAATAAATCGTTAGCTAAGAATCGTGATGAGCGCTACACAACGGCCGCTGCCATGGCGGCGGCTTTACGCAATTACGACACCCAAACAGCACCAGCGGCTGGTGCAACCACCATCGAACAAAGCCCCGTCATTGATCCAAATAAAACAGTTGTGGAATCGGCTGCATGGGGTGCGGCCGTTGCTGCCACAACACCCCCCCCCCTTCTGCCGCCACGGTCGTTGAGTCCACAGCTGCTTCCCAACCAGCAGCAGCACCGCCACCTCCACGCACGCCACCTGCTGGACAACCGACCGCAAGCAATAAAAGCGGTCCCAATTGGCTGCTGATCGGAGGGGCAATTGTGGCTGTGATTGCTATCCTAGCAATTGCCTATTTTGCTTTCATTCGACCTTCAGGAGGTGATGAAGGCGAAGTGCCACCGATCGCCGAGGTGACAGAAGAACCAGTGGCAACTGAACCACCTGCAACTGAAGTAATTCCCACCGAAGAACCGGTCGCTACCGAAATTCCAGCGACCAATACGGCCGAACCCACCGATGAGCCCCCAGTTGACTCTGGCGCGGCAGTCGATGCCGTTGTCGGTGATGTTGTCATTGTAGCTGCTGATGGTGAAACGGCCGTTTCGCCCGACACACCCATCACGCCTGATTCCCAAATCATAACCGCAGCCAACAGCGAAATAACATTCACATTAGATGACAATTCCATTTTGCAATTCGCTGAAAATGGCGAATTAGGTATCAAAGCATTTGCTGAAGAGCCAACCGATGACACTCAATCCTCAATCTTTCAAATGAACGCCGGTGATCTACTAATTAGCAAACCGGATGCAGGCAATATCATACAAATCTTGAACAGCGATGAACGGCCGTTAGCCGCACTACAATTCTTGGCTCCACAAAGTGCCGCCGTTAAAACAATGCATCAAAGCAAGGTTTTACAACAATCTGATCAAGCCAGTTTCATGGGTGTGCGTGTCGCCGATGATGGCAGCACATTAATCTCGTGCTTTTTTGGTGACTGTACAGTATTTGATGATGAAACACCTTTGTCTTCAGGATCAGAAATAAGCATTGATGCGGATGGTCTGGTCAACCCGCCAGTGCCAATTAGCGAACAATCTGCAAGCTACCAATATTGGCAAACGGCTTGTGACAACTGCCTACCGGCGATTGCACCACCAACATTGCCCCCCACCGCAACAACCGTGCCGGCAACCGCGACATTACCGCCGCCCACAACACCACCAGAACCAACGGCCGCACCAACTGAAGAAACCACACAGCTCAGTGTGCAAATTACTGGCATCAGTGATCAAAACGGCACGTACGTAGTGAATTATGAAACCTATGGCTACACGGAACAATTGCCTGGACAACATGTGCATTTCTACTTTGACACGGTGTCAGAAGCGAATGCCGGATCCCCCGGCAGCGGACCGTGGAAATTGTATGGTGGGCCACGGCCGTTTACCCAATACACAGTCAACGACAGACCATCAGCCGCCACAGCTATGTGCGCCCGTGTCGCCAATGCCGACCATTCAATCATTTACGGCAGCGGCAACTGTTGGGCACTGCCATAAGACAAGAGACAAAAGATGAAGGACGGATTGAAATGATCTGTCCTTCGTCTTTCGTCATAATGAGGGGAGCCTCCCTCGAAAGACCGATACATCCGGGATAGCGGTCATCTAGGCATTCTTTAGGGAGCTTGCCGATGAATACAGAAATTCGAGTCATCATTGCCGATAATCATAGATTGATATTGGCAGGGTTACGTAGTTTAATGGCGGAGGAAAAGGACATAACTGTCATCGCTACAGCCACCGATGGTGAACGGCTGCTCGACGCTGTTAAACGTTTTCATCCTGATGTTGTCATCGCAGACGTACAAATGCCTTATATCGACGGCATCACCTGCATTGGACACATTCGGCACATCAATCTCGCGACACGCATTTTGCTATTAACGGCCGAACCAGACCCCCAAACAATGCAAGCCGCTCTTACAGGTGGCACCGATGGGTTATTGCTCAAAACCGATCCGCCTGAGCAGCTTATTCAAGCCGTACGGCAGGTGATGGCTGGGCAGCTTGTGTATACGGCCGTTGCACGGCGCTGGCTGCAATCGAATCGACCACAACCAGGAACAGCCACTTCAGCATCGCTCAGTGCCGGCGTGGAGACGCTTTCAGAACGCGAACGTGAAGTTTTGCAACTGGTCGCCCACGGCCATACCAACAGCCAAGTCGCTCAGCAGCTCCATATCAGTCAAAACACCGTCAAACACCATCTCAAAAATATTTACAAACACCTGAGTGTCACCAACCGCACCGAAGCCAGCCGCTGGTTCCACCAACAGCGCGTTTGACTTTGAAGCACACGCTTTACCAGTCCGCTTCTCAATTGTCCGCCACAAGTGGAAAGTCAAACGCCCCTACCCTATTTGTGCGGATCGGAATGCCACCAGTACACGCTGTCCATTCAATTAAGTAAAAGTAGTTTACGGCCGTATCTCCAATCACTCCATCGTCCGTAAATGGGCTTGTCTCGTCGTTGGCATGTAGGCTAAAGTCGCTGTATGGTGCTGTACTACGCAAAATATCATAGTGACAGTAAGCAGGATCAGCAGCCCAGGTCAGTGTCACATTTGTTGTATTACTTACGTCGATATTTGTCTGCGGTAATCTTGCCAT
>CAYGMR010000011.1:0-9403 GCA_964350725.1 uncultured Ardenticatenaceae bacterium
GTATCCAAACGCTTGGATTCCCGCCTCCGCGAGAATGACACTTCAGACAACTTGTGATACTGTTGGCGAATTCGATTTATATCGGAACTGGTCGTAAAGTAGCAAAGCGAGAAACCCTAGTTTGCGCTCGTTTACTGCCTGTAAACCAGGCATCCAACCTTGCCAAGTTAATAGCTGCTGCTGTCAATATGTGCTGTAAATGTGTTTTGGCCAAGCCTATATAGCGGCATGCGCGTAGGCCGAATCCACGCACAGCCTGTGAAACAGTCCCTTCAACACCAGCTCTTTTCGCATATCGTTCCTGCCATACCTGAGTTTGTTGTTCTCGACGTACATTTTGCAATGCTTCATATTGTTTTTGTGGCCTTATTGTAAGGGAACGAGGAGCGGTAGCGCTACGTGTACATAACAAACGTGTTAAACATGAATGACATGCCTGGCGTGGAAAACGAACATGAATTATCTCATTTTGCCAAGCATCAATCTTGGGTAACCATGTTGTGGATGAAATACCACACGGACAAGTAGCTGTTTCCGTTTCCCAATCTATTCGAAAATCTTGACTGGCGTATCCCTTTGCTTCTTTTGCTTGCCAACTGATATCAGGACGTACCGGCCCGATGAGTTCGATCTTATACGATTCTTGACTGGTCACGATTTGTTCCGCATCCATGTAACCGGCATCAACCAAATGCGTATCCGGTAAGCAATCTTTTTTAGACAGGGCGCTATGAATCGGCTCAGTCATATCAGCATCGGATTGTGGAGCAATAGTTGTTTCCACATGCGTAATTATATGAGGTTGGGTATCGTCGCAACTCTCGGTAACATGAACTTTGTACCCACTCCACGAGGTTTGTCGCTTAGTACAATAGTGCGCTTCTGGGTCATAGGGCGAATCAAAACGAATTGAGTTTGGTGGTAAATCTTCCACTTTTCGCAGATGCAACTCGCCATTCAAATGATAGTATTGGTGCATCCACACCTGCCTCAACACGTTCACAGCAGGTACTTCCCACAACCAAGAATGCGTATCTGACTCGTAGATACGGTTGAGAAGGTAAATACCATCTTCACCTACAGTCTTAATCCAAGATTCTCGTTCTTTCTTGTGACGTGGTAACTTTGATTCTTCAATACGTCCTTTGTATCGATCGTACCATTCTGGCAAAGCACTTTGCTGTAGCCAGTCTGGCGACACAGTGGCTAATATATTTAGGGTTGCACGCACTGTTTCGCCGATGTTTTCCAAACGGTTTAGATGTCGCACAGCAGCCACAATGTGAGTCGAATCTGTCCGTTGCCGTCCCCGCTTTTTCAGTAAATTTTGCTCTGCCAATACGGCCAACATGGTATCTAGTAATTCCTGCTCCATACTGTTACTCACCAATCGTTGTCGAAATTCACTCAGAATGGAGTAATCAAATCCAGCATCTTCCAGTTCCAAGCCCAGCAAGTATTTCCAATCGATGCGCCCACGAACCGCATTTGCCGCTTGTCGGTCTGATAAATCTTCGGCAAATTGCATGATCGAAATGAGAGCTAGTCGCCATGGGCTAAATGCGGGTTGTCCCCGTGTAGAAAACAATGGCGCAAATTGCTTGTCTGTGAAAAAAACGCCCAATTGGTCACGCATACGAATGTAAATGTTGCCTTTGGGAAAGGCGGCATGTGCAATTCGGACAGTATCTTCGGGAACATCGAATAAGGGGCGAGGATGCAAGGTCATTTTCTTTCTCCTGTTTTTGCCGTTAAATTATACCTTTCTCTTCGCAGAACCGCTCTCAGAAGATTCGCCAACAGTATCACTTGTTCGCAGACCCTAAGGTAGCAAAATAGCAAGGTGGCAAGATTAAGAAGGACGCAATCATAATATTCTTGCCCCATCCACCTGCGTGTGCTAAACTTTTGCCCGTGATGAACAATAATCTACTATTCACCCACCTATCTCCACTTACCAACGGCCGTTGTGGTTTTCACCATGGTCATCATCACTATCATACGCGCAAAAAAGCCCTGGGATAAGGTGGACGTTTCACGCAATTAAATCATTTCGCGACTATAACCCTCCTTGGACTTCCAGGGAGGGTTTTTTGTTTTCGCATCTCAGCTGTTCAGCTAACAACTAAACAGCTATCTACAATTAGGAAAAGAATTATGACACGAACAGATATCCGTTTTGGATTACCCAGCAAAGGCATCCTACAAAAAGGGGCTGTCGATTTTTTGCGCAATTGCGGCATGGATATATTTCGACCCAATCCACGTCAATATGCGGCCAGCATCCCCAACTTACCTGGTGTTACTGTGCTTTTTCAACGGCCAGGCGACATCGTCGTTGGCATACGTGAAGGCAGCGTAGATTTCGGCATAACCGGCTACGATATTTTGGCAGAAAAAGCATATGGCAGCTCCGATGTACTTGTGCTGCATGATGCCTTAGGATTTGGCCCATGTACGCTTGACTTAGCAGTGCCCGAAGAAGTACCCGTACACACTATGGCAGATGTACGTACATGGGCCGCAGAGTTGGCGCGGGATTCCAAAAAACTACGCATCGCCACCAAATTTCCCAATTTAACCCGTGATACGCTCGAAAAACATGCCGTCAGCAACTACAAACTCATCGGGGCAGAAGGCACCTTAGAAATTGCACCCGCTATTGGTTATGCCGATATGATCGCTGACCTGGTTTCCTCTGGCATCACCTTGCGTGACAATCATCTGCGCCTGGTAAAAGGCGGACAGATTCTGCGTTCAGAAGCGGTGCTGGCTGCCAATAAAACCGCCCTAAAAACACGTCCAGAAGTTTTGGATGTGGCTCAAAAATTACTCGAATACACTGAAGCATATCTACGTGCGCAGGGTTCATACTCCATAACCGCCAATATGCGCGGCGATTCTCCAGAAAGCATCGCCCATAAACTGTTTGCCCAATCTACGCTTGGTGGGTTACAAGGGCCAACAATCGCGCCAGTTGTAGCTCGCGAAAATTTGCGCAACGGGGCGAATTGGTACGCGATTAACATCATTGTGCACAAAGATCAATTGTTTGAAGCAGTGGCTGAATTACGCGGCATTGGCGGCAGCGGCGTGATTGTTATTCCCTGTGCTTATATATTCGAAGAAGAACCAGCCCGCTATCGGGCCATGTTAGATGCACTGTCATCTGAAGTATAATTGATTGTGCGATTTGGAAATCTAGCAGTTGAATGAAAATTTCAAAAAGATCAACCATATTTTTGGATAACGAACAAGCGCTGTCGGTGCAGCTTGTGGGCGGCAAAGCGGCGCGGTTGGCTGCACTCCTCCGCGCCGGTTATCCTGTACCATCTGGTATCTGCCTGACAACTGAGGTTTTTGAGCATGCACTACGGCCGTATCAACCCGCCATTTCAACATTATTGCAAACCCCGGCTTTAACCGACATCGCAATTGCAAAACGCGTTGCTGCACAGGTCCATGAATTACTGACCAATCTCACCTTACCTGCATCTGTGTATAAAACTCTCTTGGCTATGCTGCCACAAATTGCCGGTGCTGAAACGGCCGTTGTTGTGCGATCTTCGGCAACAGATGAAGACAGCACCACCGCCAGCTTTGCCGGTCAATATGCAACGATTTTCTGTATTGATAAAAACATGCTTGAACAAGCCATACTTGACTGCTGGCGTTCATTTTTTAGTGCCAATGCACTTGCCCAACGCGCACAAACAGACAAGCCAGACACTGATGCAAGCATGGCACTGCTCATCCAGCCGCTCATGGATGCCGACTGTTCAGGCGTCGCTTACTCAATTGATCCCGTCAAACAGAATCGCAGTCAAGTCGCTATCAACAGTGTCTGGGGACTAGGGCCGGGCGTGGTCGATGGCACAGTGCCAACCGACACAGATTGGGTTGAACGCGACAATTGGCACATAGAAAAACGCCAGATCGTCCCCAAAAGAGAGCAAATCAAGCTTGATGCTGCCGGGCAGCTACAGCGGATGCCTGTCCCTGATAACCACATTCGCAGCGCATGTTTACCAGACAGCTGGCTCAAACGCATCGCCCAATTCGCCATCAGCCTCGAACAATTTTTTGGGTATCCTCAAGATATCGAATGGGCGCTTGTTAACGAGCAAATCATGATTTTGCAAAGTCGGCCGCTCACATCACACCCATCAGAACAACATCGAATTTCCCCATTTCCAATTTCCTGGCAAAACGATGACCAAGCCTACTGCTGGGAACGTTCACATTACGAAGCATATCAGCAAGATGTGCCTTACCCCCTGGAATATGATCATTTTGTCGTTCAAGAAAGTATCCGCGAAGAAACCTGTCGTTTGATGGGTGTTGAACGGGACGAAATTATGCAGCGATTTAACGGCCGTCCCTATTACCGTAAGGTGCCGATTGAATGGACTGAGGCAGACCGCCGTTTACGACACCAAGCCTTAAACGATCAGCACGACCGTCTGTTTCAAGAAGGCCGCACAACTTGGGATGTCTGGGGATCAGAAATTGTACAAGCCACAGAGCGGCTGCGTGCGTTTGATTTTATCCATGCAGATGGATTAGCATTAGCTGACCATTTGCAAAATGCACTGGCTGCACAGCGCCGTCATGCGATGCTTCATCCTCTGTGTGCCTGGCGTCCGCGTGCAGCTTATTATGCTGCCTACACGGCCGTTACCGGTCAATCCGGCCCAGATGCTGATGCCGCAGCCATCCAACTGCTTGACGGCGCGGACACGCCCTTAACCCAGCTCATTGACACCCTTTATGCGCTTGGTCGCACAGCACAGACGCACCCAGTTCTGTCAGAATTATTGGCCAATCCGCCCACCGGTTCAATCAACAAACTTTTGAAGCGCTTGGATGCGTTGGAAGCGGATACGGCCGTTACAGCGTTTCGACAACAGTTTTTAGATATAATTGCCAATTATGGTGAACGCGTGGGACATGGCTACGGCTCACAAACGACAGTGCGCACACCCACATGGGCTGAACAACCCGCACAGTTTTTGCGTTTGGCAGCGATCTATTTTGATCCAGCGCGACCTGCGCCAGCAGAATTGCGTGCCAAATCACAAAAAGAGCGGGATGAGGTTGTGGCAGCCTTGTGTGCAGCGTGTGATGATCCCCAGGCTGTGACCGACTTCAAGCGCTTATGGCGCAACGGCCGTCGCTGGTGGACAGTGCTGGAAACCCACAATCATTACATTGACCAAATGACTTGTGGTCAATTACATCATGCAGTAATGGCAGCAGCCCGCTGGCTAGTTGCCCAAAACCGTTTGCATACAGTTGAAGCGGTCTTTTGGTTAACTTTTGCGGAAATTGATGCCGCTTTATGCGCACAAAATCCCCTTGATTTCTCCACTGAAATTAACGCACGGCAAACACAACATGCAGCATGGTCGAAGTTAAAGGCACCATCGATCTTAGGAATCCCACGTGCCAAATTACCTGCACGGCCGCCGTTTTCTGATGATGTGACACCGCCAGCAACGGCCGTAGACCCCACAAGCATACAAGGGGTGGGCGCAAGTGCAGGGCAAGTAACAGGTCATGCATGCGTCATTCAGCAAGAATCGGATTGGCATAGAGTGGCCGCCGGGGATATTGTTGTTGCCCACAACATAGGGCCACAATGGACACCCCTCTTCCCTTTGTTGGGCGGATTGGTGCTCGAAAGCGGTTCGATAGGGCAACATGCCGCCGCCACAGCACGCGAATATGGCGTAACGGCCGTAATCGCTACCAACAGTGCCACCCAACATATTCCGGATGGTGCCACTATTTTTGTCGATGGCACAAATGGCATTATCAAACTGCAATAAGCGTAGATAATAAGAAGGTTTTCAATGTTGACGATTTATTCCGTGAAGGAAGCACAAACACATATATTACGCCGTGAAACGGCTTTAGAGCCACATGTCCCACCAGCATTACAAGCGGGCATTGAACGTATTTTTGGCGCAGCAATGACACCAGAAACGGCCGTTGCCCACCTCTTAAAAGAAGTTCGACAAAAAGGGGACACAGCTTTATTTGAGTGGACGGAACGTATTGACAGGGTCAAACTGGCTAGTTTGCAGGTTGATAAGAGGGAATTGGAAACGGCCGTTACGCGCATCCCCGCCGATTTGCTCGAAGCACTACAGCTTGCCGCCGACCGCATCCGCACTTTCCACAGCCATCAACCGGTTGCCTCCTGGACGACCACAGAAATGGGGGGTATTTTGGGGCAACGGGTCACGCCCATCAAACGTGTTGGCGTCTACGTGCCCGGTGGCACAGCCCCCTTGCCCTCCTCGCTGCTCATGTCAGTGATTCCCGCACAAGTCGCGGGTGTCAAAGAAATTGTCGTTGTCACACCCCCTGGCAAAAAAAACGGCCGTATTCCCGACATTATTCTAGCTGCCGCCCACATAGTTGGCATCAATACAATCTATACGCTTGGCGGCGCACAAGCAGTTGCAGCTCTCGCATTTGGCACAGAAACAGTCCCACAAGTCGATAAAATCGTGGGACCTGGCAATTTATTTGTCACGCTCGCCAAACGTCAGGTTTATGGCATCGTCGGCATCGATGGTTTATACGGCCCCACCGAGACAGTCGTCGTCGCCGATGACAGTGCCGATCCGGCTTGGGTTGCAGCGGATATGTTGGCACAAGCAGAACATGATGTGCTGGCCACGGCGATTTTGTTTACACCTTCGCAGGATATGGCAACGGCCGTTCAAATCGAAATAGGCCGCCAAATGGAAAAACTCGGCCGTGCCGACACCATCGCCATTGCCTTGCAAAACCAGAGCGGCATCGTGATTACAGCCGATTTGGACGAAGCTTGCCAACTCGCCAGCGAATTTGCCGCTGAACACACTTGCATCGCCACAAAAAATCCCGCGTACTATGCTGACAAAATACCCAATGCTGGCGGCTTATTTATTGGCGAACGCTCGTTTGAGGTGTTGGGTGATTACGTCGCTGGCCCCAGCCATGTCATGCCCACCAGCGGTACAGCGCGTTTTGCCTCGCCGCTCAATGTGCTCGATTTTGTCAAAATTAGCAGCATCATTCAACTCGACGACGCCACATCCACGCAGCTTAGTTCCTACGCGGCACGCATCGCGCAGGCGGAACAATTGGATGGACATGCCAATGCAGCCTTGAGAAGAATAGGAGATTAGACATTCTAAACCAGGAAAGATTCTTTACTGCGTGCAAGCATGTCCTGAGCGCAGCCGAAAGGTTTCTCAATGATAGTGTACTAATCGTCACGCACCTGGATTATTTGCAGCGCAACACTATCTTCAAGCTGACCTTCTCCCTCAGCAGATTGAGTTTTAAGCCGCACAATATCCGGCCATGTATAAAAACCAGTTAACAAAGAATATTCTCCCGGCGTGGCCTCATTTGCTAAGTTGATGGTGATGGTGTCACGAATAATGTCGCCGCGCTGCCAACTGCTTGTGGGCAAACTATCATGACAAGGCACCTTATCTGCCTGCCCCCAAACCGGATTACCTGTATCTGCGTCGGGTGCGCCTAACACCTGCACAAATGCTGTGTAACTTGCATCCAAATCCGCAAGCGCCTCATAATACAAGCTGAGTTCAATGGTTTCCCCAGGCTTAAATTCTGTCTGTTCCAGATCATAACCTAATAATCGGATTTTGTTTTCCCAAGCAGCTTCAAGCGGATACTGTGGCGTTATGTCAAGGTTAGCTGCGGGATGAACTTTGAAAACATTGTAGTAAAGCACGTCCATATCAGGACGCGCCGGGCCTGGCAAGATTTCAGCATCGGCGTAGGCAGCGCTTAATGTATCCAGGCTCTTTTCTTCAGCCCCGGGCACGATTACATAGCTGATACCATTTTGATCGTCAGCAGGAAAAAGCATGCAAAAATGGCCGTTGTAACTGCGCATGTTAGGATGCTGCTGGCTGTGCAACTGAATCGCCGGATGGGTCACAGAAAAGGGTGAGACAAGCACGGTTTCATCTGTTGGCAACTGTCCAATATAACGGCCGACTTCGGTATGATCGCGTTGAAAATGGTTTGCCAGGGTTTCATCTTGCCCCCAAATGATGAAGTAGTCGCGGTAGGCAACGGCCGTTCCCCACACCAAACCCCCGACAATCACCACACCAACGAGCCCCAACGCCCAACGCCGCGCTTTCCAGTTTGCCGCATGTGCCCACTCCCAAACAATCTGCCACGGCACCAATAAACCAATCGTGATCAAAATCGCTACTGCCGGATAAGCACCCAAAGCACGTTTGGCGGTGCCCGCCTGGCTGGCGACCATGGCGGGCACTGTCATCACGCCCAGCCAAATAAGCAGCAGTGGGTAAGACGGCCGTTGCCATCGCCACACACTCACACCAATACCCAACAAAAAAGCCGCAAACAAGAATGGATTCAGCGACGGCCGTCCTGGAATCGTTGACCAGGCTTCCTGATCGCCTTCAATGCCAAACATCTTTAACGTGGTGAGCGATTGAGAAACAACTGCCCGCACCTGTGCGCCCAGGTCATTCTCCCCTGCTATAACAACTGCCTGCCGCACGCGGTCATTAAAAATTGCCGGATTTTGCAGCGCATAGCGACCCAAAGGCGCAAAAACCAGGAGGGCAAATCCCACAGTCAACAATAAGTGAATGCCATCTTGCCGCCTGAAACGTTTTTCTGCAATTGCCCAAATCACAAAAGCAGCCGTCACAACCAACGGCAGTAAACGCGCCGCCTGGTAGGTGTACAAACTCAAGCCCAACAATACACCAGCACCGACAAAGGCAAGCCAGCGCTGTGTGCGTAAACCATGCCATACACACGCCACGATCAGCGCTGCAAACAAGGGCACCCAGATGACACGCAAGCCCACACGACTCCAATTGAGATGCCAGTAGGAAACGGCCGTTACCAAAGCAGCCAACAACGGCCCCCACTCCCGCAGCCATCCCTTTTCATCTGCCAACAGCTCACGCGCCGCTAAAAAAACCGCCGGAATTGTGGCAATGCCAATCAACGCCGATGCCAAATGGATGCCAAACGTGCCCGGCCCGGTTAGCAGGTAAATCGCCGTCACCAAATAACTGAACAGTACTTCACGCCCAAAATTGGACGGCAAAAAAATCGGCCGTGCTCCCGCCAAAATCTCCAGCGCATCGACCCCATACTGCGCCACATCATAGCCATCGCCCGGCGGCAAGCTGCCTAGCTGATACAAACGCAAAAAAGCACCGCCCAATGTGATGCCCAACAAAATTAACAATTGGCGCTTACGTGATAGATTTGGCATAAACAGATTTTGGGAGAATAAAAGAGGCTTCGTTGGTCAGAGGTGATGAAAAATCTAATTGCGTATTGCGTATTACGTCACTTTCTATGCAATACGCAATACGCA
>CAYGMR010000011.1:9413-29222 GCA_964350725.1 uncultured Ardenticatenaceae bacterium
CACAAAAAACCAATGATTTTTCATTACAGGTATGCTATACTGCCGACCGAGGATTGGCAACCATTCTAAGCATCCAAACTTGCGCCAAGGATGATACGAATGTCATGAAAAAGGCATCTAATTCGTGGAATTCGTGCAATTCGTGGCAACATTCAGGCTGTTGATTCTCACAAGTAAGCAAAGGATTCGTGTATGCGAAAAATCGCGATTGCGCTATCAAAAGGTGGAGTTGGCAAAACGACAACGGCCGTTAACCTGGCTGCCGGGCTTGCTCAACGCGGCAAAAATGTGCTGCTCATCGACATGGACACGCAAGGGCAAGTGGCCAAAGCATTAGGTGTCAAAGCCCAATGCGGTCTGGCTGAACTGGTTTCAGGCGACTGCTCTTTGGGTGACACCATTTTGCCAGTGCGTGACCAACTCTGGCTGCTAGCCGGTGGTCGTGAACTGGCCGGGCTCAAACGCCAAATCGCACGCAAAGATTTTGGCAGCGAAAACACCGTCAGTGAAGCCTTAAAACCTTTGGATGGCGGTTATGACTATGCGATAATCGACACAGCTCCCGGTTGGGACTCGCTGACCATCAACGCGCTCTTTTATGCCACCGAAGTCTTGGCACCAGTCGCCTTGGAAGCAATGTCGTTACAAGGTTTGCGCGAGTTTGGCGTTTCGTTGAGTGACATCCAACGTTACCACCGACGGCTGGGATTTAATTATATTCTGCCTACGTTTATGGACGGCCGTGTCAAAAAATCAAAAGAAATTTACGACCAACTGCTTGAATATTATCATGAACGCGTCTGTCATCCGATTCGCTACAATGTGCGCCTATCTGAGGCACCTGGCCACGGCAAAACCATCTTCGAGTTTGCGCCTGCCTCACCCGGTGCCCAAGATTATTACAGCCTCGTCAATCGCATTTTGGAAGATGATATTTAGGAAAATCACAGAGGGCACAGGAATCACAGAGGATTCTTTATGGTGAGTTTTTCCCTTGAAGGACAATAAATTTATGACTGAACAAATGGAATTGATCGTCATTGCTTATAATGAGATTAAACGCGCTGAGGAAGTGTTAAAGGCCGCTGAAGATGTGTTCAAAAAAGACAAAGCCTTGTTAGAAATCTCAACGGCCGTTGCTATTGAAAAAGACACAACTGGCAAAACAAATGCTGTCAGCCTGCTTGAAAACAAACAAAAACACGGCACGCGCATTGGCGCTGCCACTGGCGGAGTCCTGGCAGTATTGGCCGGTCCCGTTGGTGTGGCAGGCCTGCTTGTTGGCGCGGTCGCTGGTGCCGTCACTGGCCGTCACATCTCCAAAAAACCAGAGCCGCAATTTTCCAACCGCTTCCTGCAAGAAGTCATCGAAAATATGCGCGGTAATAGTTCAGTATTGGTTGTACTGACCGATGCCCAGTATGGCGATCAAATTCACAGGAAATTAGCCACTTTTGGCGGCACAATCAGCCATCATCTCCTCACCGAAGCTGAAATCGATACCTTATCAAAGCAAGCGGAAACTGGGGCTAAGAAAACGATTGCCGACCAAAAAACAGCCGATATCATCACGACCTTAAAAGAAGGTACACGCAGCAGCGGCCCCCAATTTGACAATGTGCATGTCATCATCAATCCCGCTTCCGGCAAAGATCAACCCATCCTCAACACACTCAACACTGTCTTCCGTGCTGCAGGGCTAGATTGGGACATCTCCATCACCCATGCCGCCGGCGATGCCACACGTCTTGCAGCTGAAGCGGCTGCGGCGGGTGTCGATATCGTAGCGGTATATGGCGGCGATGGCGCAGTGATGGAAGCGGCCAGCGGACTCATCGGCACAGATGTACCCCTGGCGATTTTGCCCGGTGGCACCAATAATGTGGTCTCCGTGGAATTAGGTGTCCCCAAAGATTTGGTTGAAGCCGCCGCCTTAATCAGTAGCACCCCGTCTAAGTTACAGACGGTCGATATGGGACGTGCCAATGACAGTTACAACTTCATTTTGCGCGTCGGCATGGGGTATGAAGCTGAAATCAACAAGGGGGCTGACCGCGAGATGAAGAACAAATATGGCGGTTTTGCCTATTCGATTGCGGGCTTAAAAGCGTTGAAAAACCCGCCCATCGCCAACTACCGCATGGAGTTAGATGGTGAGGTTGTGGAGATGGAAGGCTTGTGGTGTATGGTCGCCAACTCCGCCAGCCTGGGTATTCCCGGTGTCAATTTGGTACATGACATTGATGTCGGCGATGGGCTGTTGGATGTGATTATGGTGCGCGAACGCGACTTGTCAACATTGGTTTCTGTGGCTGGCAGCATCACTGGCAGCCAGCGGGTGGGCAAACCATTGCCCCATTGGCAGGTGCGCGAAGCCCGCATCAGTGCCGACCCGCCCATGGCCGTCACCGGCGACGGCGAACTATGGGAACCGACGCCCCTGCACGCCAAAGTCATCCCGGCGGCAGTGCAAATCCTCGTTCCGGCCTAAACAAACCACATCGCCCACCAAAACCAACCCAATCTGGTAGGGGCGGGATCGGCGGGGTAGATACCTGCCATGTAGAAATAAATCATCTCCCGCCGGTCTCGCCCACGTATTCAACCAACAGGACGAGATGACGCGGAGAAGGTGTTTTTTGTTTCGGAAGAGACCTACCCGCATCATCCCGTCCCTACCATAGGTTTTGTGGTGTGGGTGTTGCAAGGCACGTGCAAGATCACCTTGTCTTTGCAAGGTTTTGTGCGCGTGCCATGCACTGCTAGGAAAGCAGGCTATGTACGGCCGTTGCCACAACCTCAGCCGTCAAACCAAACTCCTTATAAACGGTCGCGTAGGGCGCCGACGCGCCAAAATGGTCAATGCCAATGGCGATACCCTGGCTGCCGACATACCGTTCCCAGCCCAACGTGACACCCGCTTCCAGCGATACGCGCGCTGTGATGTGGGGCGGCAAAACTGAGTCGCGGTATTCCTGCGATTGAGCGGCAAATAGTTCCCAGGAGGGCATCGACACGACACGTGCCAACACACCTTCAAAACCCAGCTGCGCCGCTGCTTTTTCCATGATCTCAACTTCCGATCCGGAGGCGATCAAAATCGCCTTGGGATTGGGATGATCGCGCAAGATATAGCCACCCTTGGCCGCCTCTGCCGATGATTTGTTATTGGTCATCAGATTTTGACGGGTGAGGATCAAAGCAGTGGGACCGCTTGTGTTTTCGATGGCGCAGCGCCAGGCAACGGCCGTTTCTGTCGCATCGGCCGGGCGAATCACCGTCAAGTTGGGAATTGTGCGTAAACTCATCACCTGTTCAACCGGTTGATGTGTAGGCCCATCTTCGCCGACACCAATGCTGTCATGCGTGAACACATAGATCACCGGTGCGCCTGACAAGGCTGCCAGACGAATCGAGCCACGCATATAATCAGAAAAGATCAGGAATGTGCCGCCAAACGGCCGTATGCCGCCATGCTGCGCGAGCCCATTGAGCATGCCGCCCATCGCATGTTCACGTACACCAAACCGGATGTAACGGCCGCCATAAGCCCCTTTCTGAATATCTTCCTCACCCTTCAAATCAGTTTTGTTGGATGGCGTCAGGTCGGCCGAGCCGCCAATCAAGTTGGGCATATGTGGCGCGATGGCATTCAACACCTGCCCGGACGCATTACGAGTCGCATATTTCTTGGGGGGCTCAAATGTCGGTAAAATCTCATCCCAATTGGTAGGGATTTTGCCCGCCAACCCATCTTCAAACGCCATCGCCAAATCCGGCAGCGCCTCTTGATATTCACGCCACAACGCCTGCCATGCTTCTTGGGCAGTACTATCACCTGCCATGAACGCTTTGACGCCATCCGGCACAAAAAATGTCGGTTCCAAGGGGATGCCCAGGTTCAACTTGGTCAGGCGCAGTTCTTCCTCACCTAACGGTGAACCATGCACACCCGAAGTTCCGGCTTGATTCGGGCTGCCAAAACCGATGGTTGTATGGCAGGCGATAATCGACGGCCGTTCTGTTTCTGCCTGTGCGGCTTCCGTCGCCGCGATAATCGCCAGCGGGTCATGCCCATCAATACTTTGTGTATGCCAGCCATAAGCCGCATAACGCGCCATCACATCTTCCGTAAAAGAAATATCGGTCGAGCCGTCAATGCTGATTTCGTTGTCATCATAAAATACAATCAGCTTGCCTAGGCCCAAATGACCGGCTAATGAACTTGACTCATGTGAAATGCCTTCCATCAAATCGCCGTCGCTGGCGATCACATAAGTGTAATGATCGACGATATCGAAATCAGGCTTGTTAAAGCGTGCCGCCAACCAGCGTTCAGCCAAAGCCATGCCTGCCGCCGCGGTGATGCCCTGTCCCAAGGGGCCGGTGGTCGTTTCCACACCCACAGTATGACCATATTCGGGATGACCAGGTGTTTTGCTGCCCCATTGACGGAACTGTTTCAATTCATCCAGCGGCAAATCATAACCGCTCAAATGCAGCAAGCTGTAGAGCAGCATCGAGCCATGGCCAGCCGACAGAACAAAACGGTCGCGATCCGGCCAGGTCGGATCAGCTGGATTGTGCTTGAGGAATTGAGACCATAACACAGTGGCCACATCAGCCATACCCATCGGCATGCCAGGATGGCCGCTGTTGGCCGCTTGTACAGCATCCATGGATAGACCGCGGATCGTATTGGCGGCTAAATTATGTTTTTCTAAAGAATAATCACTCATTTCATACTCCTACGGTTTAACCACAGAGAACACAGAGAAAAACTCTGTGAACTCCGTGTTCTCTGTGGTTTGTTTTTTTACTTTGGCGCCATGCGGATGGCCCCATCTAAACGGATGACTTCACCGTTTAACATTTCGTTTTCGATAATATGTTGGGCTAAGGCGGCGTATTCGTCCGGATGCCCCAGGCGTGAAGGGAATGGGACTTGTGCGCCTAATGATTCACGTACTTCTTGCGACATGCCCGCCATCATGGGGGTCTCAAATATGCCGGGTGCAATCGTCATTACACGGATGCCAAACCGCGCCAATTCGCGGGCGATTGGCAATGTCATGCCGACGACACCCCCTTTGGAAGCACTGTAGGCCGCTTGACCGATCTGACCATCAAAAGCGGCCACTGAAGCAGTGTTGATGATCACACCGCGTTCCCCTGATCCCTCAGGTTCATTTTCACTCATCGCTGCCGCTGCCAAACGGATCACATTAAACGTGCCAATCAGGTTCACCTGGATGATTTTGGCGAAATAGTCCAGATTATGGGGACCAGTGCGACTCAAAACACGGGCGCCAATGGCGATTCCGGCACAGTTGATCACACCATTGAGGGTGCCGAATGTGGAAATTGCGGTGGCAACGGCCGTTGTCACACTGGCTTCATCCGTCACATCTGTGTGTACAAAAACAGCTTGTTCTCCAATGTCGGCGGCAAGACTTTCACCTGCCTCCGCATTGAGGTCAACGATAACGACATTGGCGCCATTTGCTGTAAGACGGCGTACACAGGCTGCACCCAACCCGGAACTGCCCCCGGTCACTAAAAATGTTTTTTGATTGATTTGCATGATATAGGAAACCTCCTTAGCCTTACCTGATTATTTTGGTAAGCAGTTGGTGAACCAGGCAAAAGGCATACTCACCAATATTGTCGACATCTCCCCGCTTGTCTTGCCTAATAAACTAATTGTGAAATTACACCTAGATTATCACCTAAAAACCGAATAGTTCAAAGTTGAGTAGGGTTACAGATAACGTGCGATTTGCTACAATGGAGACACCGAATACAGAAAACTTGTAGCCCGATTTTGCAAATCGGGTGGCGATTTCCAAAATCGCACTACATTCACAAGGAGATTATCTATGTGCGGACGATTTGCTTTATTAAGTCCTGGACAAGACATCGCAGACCAATTTGGCGTTATGCTTACTTTTGATGTAGCGCCTCGCTACAATATCGCGCCAACGCAACCTGTGTTGGCGATTCGTAACCATCCCCATACTCAAGAACGTGAAGCGACTTTCTTTCGTTGGGGTTTAGTGCCTTCGTGGGCCAAAGATATCTCATTTGGTTCCCGTTTGATCAATGCACGCGGTGAGACGGTCGCCGAAAAAGCATCGTTCCGTTCCGCATTCAAACGGCGACGCTGCCTGATTCCAGCAACAGGTTTTTATGAATGGCAGCGTGTGGGCAGCGGCAAACAACCCATCTACATCCACAGCGCCGATGGCCGACCATTTGGTCTGGCTGGCCTTTGGGAAACCTGGCATGACGCCGATGGTGGTGAAATCGATTCCTGCACGATCATCACAACCACGCCAAATGAGATCATGGAACCAATCCACAATCGGATGCCGGTGATTCTTGATCCAGCCGATTACAGCATGTGGTTAGAACCGGGTGAACGGCCATCTGATAGTTTGCATCTGATACGGCCGTATCCCGCCGAAAAAATGAACACCTACCCGGTTAGCACCTTCGTCAACAGCCCACGTAACGAAGGCGCACAATGTGTTCAACCGGTGTAACAGCAAGATTTGTCAAGTTTTTTGACTGTTTGTCCACACGCTGCTCGTGGAAGAAACTTGACAAATCTGTATTAGACTCCAGTAAGGAAAAGAACGAATGAGAATTGGCATTGTATTTCCACAAACCGAATTTGGCGGCGATCCAGCCGCGATTCGCGACTACACACAAGCAGCCGAAGATTTAGGCTACACACATATTTTGGCTTATGACCATATCCTGGGAGCGAATCCTGATAGGCCAGGTGGTTGGCAAGGACCATACACCCATAGCGATCCTTTTTATGAACCGTTTGTCCTCTTCAGCTTTATGGCCGGATTCACCCGAAAAATCGAGTTTGTTTCCGGCATCATTATTTTGCCTCAGCGCGAAACGGCCGTTGTCGCCAAACAAGCCGCCACTTTAGATGTGTTGAGTAACGGCCGTTTGCGTCTCGGTGTCGGCATTGGCTGGAATAAAGTCGAATATGTTGCGCTCAACCAGGATTTTCATACACGCGGTAAACGTATTGAAGAGCAAGTTACGCTCATGCAAAAGTTGTGGACACAGCCCTTGGTCACTTTCAATGGGCGTTGGCACACTATTCCTGATGCAGGCTTAAACCCACTGCCCGTGCAACGGCCGATACCCGTATGGTTTGGCGGTCATGCCGATGCTGTGCTGGCACGTATCGCCAAAATGGGTGACGGTTGGCTGCCCAATTATCGAACGGCAGCGGATGCACAGCCTTCGCTGGACAAATTGGATGCGTTGTTGGAGAGAAACGGCCGATCGCGCGGCGACATGGGCATCGAAGCCCGCCTCCACACGCGCCTCGGCAATACAGACACACTGCTCTCGACAATGGCTGCATGGCAAAATATAGGCGCAACGCACATATCCCTCAACACCATGGGCAGCGGCTTCACCACCCCAGACCAACATATCAATGCCATTAGTGAATTTGCGAGTGCCGCATTGAATCAGTAGAGTATATGCTATGGAAATTTTAGGTGGCCCGCTTTTTGCAGTTGCCGGTGCTGGTGAATCGCACGGCCCGGCCGTGACAACCATCGTTTTTGGCTGCCCACCAGGGCTGCAACTGACACGCGCACAAATCCAACATTACCTCGACCGTCGGCGTCCCGGCTCGAACCGGCATGGTACGCCACGTCAAGAGAAAGACAAAGTTTTATTGTTATCTGGTCTCTATCAAGACGATCACGAACAGCTTATGGCTGGGCCAGAGATTACAGCAACAGTGGATGGCAGCAGCTATGTTTCACAAGCTTATGAAGCCGGCATCACGACTGGTGAACCAATCAGTGCCATCGTGTTGTCCACCGCCAAAAAGTCACGCGATTATGGGCAGTTTGTGGGATCGACTGGTGAAGTGCGCCCAGGGCATACGGATTTGGTCAAATACCATAAATCGAGCGGGTTTGTTGATGTGCGTGGCGGCGGCCGTTCCAGCTATCGCTCGACTATTTCAGATGTGATTGGAGGGTCGATTGCACGGCTTTTCTTGCAGGCACAGTTTGGTACGGTTTTTCTTTCTTCTATCAGCCAAGTAGGCCCGTTAAAAACCGACCACAGCTTGAGTGACTACTTCACAATGTTGGCACAAAGCAGTCAAAATCAAACCATCAGTCAGGAAGCGATCACAGCTGTTCAGGAACGCCTGGCGGTGGCCGAAATTCATTCTTTAGACCCGGATTTTGCGCAGGCAGCCGGCGAACTTATCAAAAAAACGCGCATTGCGGGCGATTCATTGGGTGCTGTGGTTGAAGTCGTGGCACTCAATGTGCCTGCATTGGTGGGTGATCCGTTGTATCAAAGTTTGAAGCTGCGCTTGATGGGTGCCTTGGGTGGTCTAAATGCAGCCCAATCCTGTGAGATTGGCGATGGCTTAGCTGTCGCCGAACGTCTGGGCAGTGAAAATAATGACCCTATTCGTAGCAGCGGCTATCAGGCGAACTCACATGGCGGCTTGATTGGTGGCATCACCACGGGGATGCCGTTGGTGTGCCGGGTTGGTTTCAAACCGACCTCGACCATCCATAAAAAACAAGATTCTGTGCGCAAAGATTTGTCAGAAATTGAGTTCCAATTAGAAAAAGGTCGCCATGATCCGTGTGTGGGTGTGCGTGCTGGCGTGACCCTTGAGTCGCGTATGGCGATTGAGCTGCTCAACGCTGTCCTCGCCCACCAGGCCACGCGCATCGACCCACAGCAGTTTAAATTGTTTTGATTCTCGATTTTATAAACGCGGACAGAAACGAATTTTTTGATTTCCGTCCGTATTTAATAAAGAAAATGCCTATGTCTTTTTATCCTGAACCGTTACCTGTACCAGAAATATTGAAAACGGCCGTTTTCACCCTCAAGCCGCTCACCCCCGCTCATGTTCATCTCGACTATGCCGCGCTGATGGACAATATCGACTTATTACGGCTGTGGGGTGGGCACAATTGGCCGCGTGCTGATTTTACATTGGCTGATAATTTACAAGATTTGGAATGGCATAATCAGGAACATCATGAACGCATCGCCTTCACCTACACCGTGCTTTCACCCAATGAAGATAGATGTTTAGGCTGTGTGTACATCAATCCACTCACGAGAGTGTTACCAGGGAACGAAACGGTGTTAGCGGGCATTCCGATCCAAACCCCCATCGTGCGCTTTTGGGTCATCGAATCTCAGCTTGCTGACAAATTGGATTTCCAATTACTAACGAGTCTAATCGCCTGGTTTAAGGCGGAGTGGGATTTTTCTCGGGTTCTATTTCACACTCGCGCGGCAAATCAGCAGCAAACCAAACTGCTTGGCAGCCAACTAAGGCATCTCTTTACACTGGATCTTCCTAATCGTGGTGGCCCCAATTTCTGTTATGGAGCATAAAATGAAACTGCACTGGCTCTTTTTATTGTTGGTCAGCATAACGGCCGTTACGTTAACAGCTTGCGGCGCAAATAACAGCGGAGAAATTAATCAAATGGATAGTCATGGAGAAACGGCCGTTTTGCCCCAACAAATCATTTGTCATCTCGCCTACCGACCCAACAGCGGCAGCCCTATCACCCAAGAAGACATGATAAACATCAAGAACGAAAATACAGATTTGCAGCAAACCATCGGCGACTTTAATTTCCATATCATGTACTTGGACGGCAGTATGGGTGGTGAACGCAGCCTGCGCCTATCTGTCACCCCCACAAACAGCACGAACGAGCTCACTGCCCAACTGTATCAATTGCCGCTGAACAGTGGCCCTACCAACCAATTTGTGGGCGGACACGGCTTCACTGGCCTAACCTACGTCACAGATCCTACCAGCAATGCCGAATTACAATTTTGGTGTACGGCCGAATAAGCTATACTTGGAGTTTGTCGGAAAAAGAAATTTTGGCCACAGATTAAGCCTAAATTTTGAGGAATTTCGTGTTAATTCGTTGCGAATATCCCGCTCACAAGACTTCTCCGACAGTCTGCTAGGATTTTATGAAAAATAGATTTATCCGTCCTGAAATTGTAGAGATGCAGCCATACACGCCAATTGTGCCATTTGAAGTTTTGTCAGCACGCTTGGGACGACAACCAGAAGATATTTTCAAGCTGGATGCCAACGATAACCCATATGGCTCTTCGCCACGTGCGCTTGCGGCTTTGGCAAACGGCCGTTTCTACCACATCTACCCTGACCCTGAAGCCAATGACTTACGCGATGCCCTTTCAGATTATGTAAACATACCTAAACAACGTCTTTTGGTTGGCATGGGCGCCGATGAGCTGATTGATTTGGTGCTGCGCGTGGTTTTGAATCCTGGTGATGGCGCGATCGATTGCCCACCTTCTTTTGGTATGTATCCATTTTCAACGGCCGTTAACGCCGGCACATATATCCCCGTTTGGCGCAAACCAGATTTCAGCCTGGACATCAACACAATCGAAAGCACAGTCGCGGCGAATCCACATGTAAAAGTTCTTTTCGTCTGCGCCCCCAACAATCCCAATGGCAGCCTCATCAGTGACGCAGACCTGCATCGTCTACTCGCTTTGCCCCTGCTAGTTGTGCTCGACGAAGCATATGTAGAATTTGCAGCCGTGTCTGGTTTTCCGAGCCGCATCAGTTGGACACAAGAATATGATAACCTGGCTGTCTTGCGCACATTCAGCAAATTAGCCGGTTTGGCTGGTTTGCGCGTTGGTTATGGGGCCTTTCCAGAATGGTTGCTGCCGCATATGTGGAAAATCAAACAGCCATACAATTTAAACGTGGCTGCCTCTTTGGCAGCCCAAGCAGCACTCGACGACAAAGAATGGCTACACGCAAAAGTCGCCTTGATTGTGCAAGAACGTGAACACATGGTGGCTGAGCTGGCGCAATTTACCTGGCTGCATCCCTATCCCAGTCAATCTAATTTTGTACTTTTCCGTGTCCACGGCCGTTCCGCCCAACAACTCAAACTCGACCTGGAACAGGAAGGTGTCTTTGTACGCTACTTCAAAAAGCCCGGCGTCGATAATTGCATCCGTATCAGTGCCGGTCGACCACAAGACACAGAGCGGCTGGTGGCTGCAATCCAAAAGGTAACGCAATCATGAACCGATCCGCCCACATTCAACGTCAGACCAAAGAAACAAACATCGATCTTGCTCTTGACCTGGATGGCACAGGTATACACGAAATTAACACAGGCATCGGATTCTTAGACCATATGCTTAATGCACTAGCGACCCATGCTTTATTCGATCTAAATGTGCTGGCCAAAGGTGATTTGCACATTGACGCCCATCACACCATTGAGGATGTTGGCATTGTGCTTGGTCAGGCGCTCAATCAAGCGTTGGGAGATCGTAGAGGTATTTTGCGCATGGGTCATGCGTATGTACCCATGGATGAAGCACTTGGTTTTGTGGCTTTAGATTTTAGTGGACGGCCATATACGGTGTTTGAAGCGCAATGGGCAACACCCAGCATCGGCCAATTCCCCACTGACTTGGTACACCATTTTTTCGAGTCTGTGGCTGTCCACGGCCGCATCACATTACATGCACGCGTCAACGGCCGTAACGACCATCACAAAGCAGAAGCACTCTTCAAAGCATTCGGCCGTGCTTTACGTGCCGCCGTGGCTATCGACCCGCGCCGCAGTGACACGATCCCCTCAACCAAAGGGACTTTAACATGAACAAAATTACGATGATCGATTATGGCGCGAGCAATATTCGCTCGGCTCAAAAAGCATTTGAATTTTTGGGCGCAGCTGTTGAGTTAACGGCCGATCCAGCCACTGTCACGCAGGCAACCAAGTTGGTTTTGCCTGGCGTGGGCGCATTCGGAGCCGGTATACAAGCGCTGCGAAATCGCGCCCTGGAACCCGCCATCCATGCCGCAGTAAACAAGGGCATCCCGCTTTTAGGCATCTGTCTGGGCATGCAATTCCTTTTCGATGCAAGCGACGAGATGGGCAGCCACCAAGGGTTAGGGCTAATCCCTGGCAATGTCACACGCTTCAATTTCAACGCTTCAATGCCAAATTTAAAAGTCCCACATATGGGTTGGAATCAAATCGAACATGATGGTTCCCACTTTTTATTGCAAAAAGTGCCCGATGGCGCCCACACATATTTTGTCCATTCCTACTATTGCGCGCCAGCGAATCCTGATCATATTATTGCAACCACGGATTACGGCCGTTCCTTTGCATCCATCGTCGGGCATAAAAACGTCTACGGCATTCAATTCCATCCTGAAAAAAGCCAAAAACGTGGCCTACAAATTCTAAAGAATTTTATTGATTTGTAATTGGATACAGATATTTCGGCAATACTCGCTACAGGTTCACAGATGAACACAAATTTAAGCTATTCCTTTAGCACATACAATTTGACTAATAGACGACTCGACAACAAAGCTATCCGACCACTTGACTAAACTAGGAGACCACATGGCATTCACAATCTACCCTGCTATTGATTTACGAAACGGCAAAGTGGTTCGTTTGCAATATGGTGACCCAGCACGACAAACCACATTCAGCGACGACCCGCTTGCCACAGCCCAACAATGGATCAATGCAGGCGCGCGCTGGCTGCATGTTGTCAATTTGGATGGGGCCTTTGACGAATCCAGCGCAGCTAATTGGCAAGCACTCGAACAATTAACCAAACTAAATGTTCCCGTGCAATTTGGCGGTGGGATTCGCTCCTTTCGCGATGTGGCCATGGCGTTGAAGCGCGGCGTCTCACGTGTGATTTTAGGCACAATCGCTGTCGAAGAACCAGATATTGTGGAAGATGCGGTGCGGCGTTTTGGTCCAGAACGGATCGCCGTGGGCATTGATGCACGTGACGGCCGTGTCAAAACACGCGGCTGGCAAACAGATACGGCCGTTTCACCCATCGACTTGGGCTTTGAAATGATGGCACTCGGTATACAAACCGTCATTTTTACCGACATCAGCCGCGATGGCGTTCTGACTGGTGTCAATGCGGCGGCTTCGGCCGCATTAGCCCAAGAGACCGGCCTAAATGTAATCGCCTCCGGTGGCGTTGCGGGATTGCAAGATGTCCACAACACCTATGCCTATGCCAATTCTGGGGTGACGGGGCTTATCATTGGCCGCGCCCTCTATGACAAACGCATCGATCTCGCAGACGCAATCGCGGCCAGCCAAGGACACAGTTAACCCATACAACAATCCCCTACAGGATAAATTTTTATGTTAGCCAAACGCATTATTCCCTGTTTAGATGTCAAAAACGGCCGTGTCGTCAAAGGTGTCAATTTTGTCGATTTACGTGATGCCGGCGACCCGGTCGAACAAGCTAAAGTTTATGATCGCGCCGGTGCCGATGAACTTGTCTTCCTCGATATCACCGCCACGCATGAAGCCCGCAACACCGTCATGGCCATGGCACGCGCCGTCGCCGATCAAGTCTTCATCCCCTTCACCGTCGGTGGCGGTATTCGTACTGTCGCCGACATGCGCGCCATTCTGCGCGCCGGTGCCGACAAAATCAGCATCAATTCTGCGGCTGTCAAAACGCCAGATTTAATTAACCAGGGAGCCGAAGAATTTGGCAGTCAGGCGATCGTCGTTGCCATTGATGCCCGTTCCCAAAGCAACGGTGCTGGCCCATGGGAAGTCTTTGTAAGCGGCGGCCGCAAAGCAACCGGTATCGACGCTGTACAATGGGCGCTCGAAGCCGAAGAACGCGGTGCAGGTGAAATTTTACTCACCAGTATGGATGGTGATGGCACCCAAGCAGGTTATGATTTACCCTTGACGCGAGCCATCAGCGCTGCCGTCAACATTCCCGTCATCGCCTCTGGTGGCGCTGGCAGTTTGGCCCATTTTGCGGAAGCATTGACCATTGGAGGCGCTGATGCCGCCTTGGCCGCCTCTTTATTCCATTATAAACAATTGACGATTGCTGAGGTGAAAGCATATCTAGCAGAACAAGGGGTTGCGATACGGCCGTTTGTTGAAACATAACCAATAGCTACAGCGAATTTAGGAGGGAACGAATTTTGTTTAATTGAAAAATTCGGCATGGTTCAATAATGTACTTTTCATCTTTACAAATGACTACAGCGAATTTGGGAACAAACGAATTAAGCCGGTCGAGTAAATTCGTTCCTTCTTTTCATTCGTAGTAGTCTCCAATTGTAAAGCAAAGCATGCAGAGTCTGAACCACGCCAAAAATTCGTTCCTTCCTAAATTCGTTGTAGTCATAGAAATTCGTTGTAGTCATAGAAAAATATGGACAAACTAAAATTTGATGAACGCGGCCTTATTCCTGCAATTGTACAAGATGCAAACAGCTTGCAAGTATTGATGGTCGCCTGGATGAATGCCCACTCATTACAACTTACACAATCAACCGGCGAAACGCATTTTTGGAGCCGCAGTCGGCAAAGCTTGTGGCATAAGGGCGCAACCTCAGGCAATATCCAGCATGTGCGAGAAATCCGCTACGATTGTGATGCCGATACGCTGCTCATTCTAGTTGATCCAGCCGGGCCTGCTTGCCACACAGGTGCAACCAGTTGTTTCTACCGCACATTACCGAACCTGGAAGAAACATAATGATTGTGATTTTTCGCCACGAATTTCACTAATTTCACGAATTCAGAAAATATTTAAAGAAAGGAATCATACGCATGAACGATGTCATTCAAGACCTTTTTACAACCTTACAAGATCGAAAAAACAACCCAACCCCTGATTCATATACCGCCCAACTTTTGACACAGGGCGAGGATGAAATTGTCAAAAAAATTGGGGAGGAAGCGGTTGAAGTTATTTTAGCGGCAAAAGGGCAAGGGGATCAACGCGTCGTTGAAGAAACGGCCGATCTCGTCTACCATCTGCTGGTTCTGCTGGTTTCACGCGGGCAAACCTGGGATGATATCCTGGCTGAACTAAGCCTCAGGCGTAAGTAAAACATCCGCTAAGAGCAGGCTTTTAAACTGGCAGCAAACAGTCCCCCACGCTATGATGACAAAAAAAGGGATGGAGAAATATATAGATGCCATGTGGAGAAACAACTTGTCAATCGTGTCATTCCCGCGTAGGCGGGAATCCATACGTTGATAACCTGTTCATAGATGCGGTGACATGCCGTTGAAAAAATTGTTGCAGCTGCTGCCCAGCATTGTGCTGGGTTTATTTATTGGTCGTGTTCTTAGTGAATTTCTGCCCTTTGAAATCGTCAACCCCACTCTAAATGCTATCACTTGGACATTAGCTGCGCTTAGCTTTGTGTTATGGGGGTTGCGCCAACGGCCGTTTAGCCAAACCTGGCCCGCTTTACTTTTGTTGTTGTATCTCTTTTACCCCGAACAAAATCCAACAACGGCCGTTCTCACCCTCCTCCTAACCGTTCTGGTTTGGTTGCAGCTTTTATGGCGTGATTTTTCTATCAAAGCCAGATGGGAAACGGCCGTTGCCTTTCTAATCACATTCATCTTCCTCACACTTTACATAACAACCTTATCGCCCGATATTTTACCAGCCGATAATGGCGAATTCCAACTCATCGCTGCCAATTTAGGCGTGGCACATCCGCCTGGCTTTCCACTTTACACGCTCATCGCCCATTTGATGACACGCCTGCCTTTGGGCACAAATCCAGCCTACCAAGTCAACCTGCTTTCGGCCGTTACCAGTTCAATCACACTTTTTCTGGTTTATTTAACCACTTTGCGCTTGACACAAAAACATCTGGCGGCCATAACGGCCGTAATCACCCTGGGTAGCGCGACCACATTTTGGGCACAAGCCACAACCGCCAATATCCGCAGCCTGACAGCCTTATTTGCCGCCTGGATGTTTTATACGCTGCTCAATTTTTACCTGGCAACACAACAAGAACAGCAGCACAAAGCGGATCGTTACCTGATCTGGTTTGCCTTCGGTTTGGGTTTGGGCGGCACACACCATGCCTCGCTGGCATTTATGGGTCTGATTTTTGTCATTTTTATTGTTGTCACGGATCCGTCTTTGTTGCGCCCATCAAAGCGCTGGCTACGGCCGTTGCTCGCTTTCCTCCTCGGACTTTTACCCCTGATCTATCTGCCTTTGCGTGCCTTTGCCGATGTGCGCGGCACGTCAGCAGGACTGGCGACTTGGGCGGGCTTCTGGAATCATGTGCTTGCTTTGGGATTTCGCGGTGATCTTTTTTATTACACGGCAGCGGCAGAACTATGGCAGCGCCTCAAGATCATGGGCAATGTGATGACTTTCCAGTTTGCCTGGCTGCTGTTGTTGACAATGCTCATCGGTATCCTTCTTCTCTTCAAAAGAGATTGGCGACTGGCGCTGCTTTTTGGCGGCTCATTCGGTATCCATGCGCTGGTCACAGCGACCTACCGCGCGCCGCAAACAGTCGAGTATATGCTGCCAGCTTATGTGGCTAGCGTACTCTGTTTAGGGGTAACAGTTGCCTGGCTGCAAACGCTTGCAAATCAAGAACCTGTCGTAAAGCGTATTGGATTTGTAGTGGTGGGGGTTATTTTGGGTACGGCCGTTTATCAAACCACAAATAATTATCCCAGTTACGCCAGCCTACATCAAGACAGAACTGCCCGCGACTTCGCACAACCTTTACTAGAGCAAGCTCCGGCAGATAGCGTCATTTTGGCCCATTGGCACTGGGTTACACCGCTTTGGTATTTGCAAGAAGTCGAAGGGGTGCGACCCGATGTAGAGGTTCGTTTTGTTTTTCCCGAAGGGGAAGCCTATGCTGAAACTTGGGCAAGACGTGTGGCCGAAGATTTTGGCAACGGCCGTGACGTCATCAGCACCTATTACAATCCCGAAACCTTCGCCGGATTGCCCTATCCCGAACCGCTCGACGAAGCCTATCTCTTCCGACAATCACCACGCAGCGAACTGCCCACAGATTTCACACCCATCGACATACCGTTAGGTACAGCCATCCTGCTACGTGGCATGCACCTTGACACACCAACCACCACAGCTGGTCAAGAAGCAGTTTTTACGCTCGCATGGGAGCCGTTAAACACAACACCAGAACCGATCACATTGTTTAGCCATCTCGTTGATCAAAACGGAAACATCATCGCCCAGCAAGATGTACCCGCGCTGGCCCAATCAGCAGGGCTCACCCTGACACAATTCCGGCTTACCCCCCGTCTGGATACACTGCCAGGAACATACAGCATCATGAGCGGCGCCTATACCAGTGAACCATTGTTGAATGCAGATGGCGAAGCCCGCACTGCCCTCACAACCTTGCCCATCAGCGCCAACCAACACCCCCCAATCACGCAGCAGCCAACCTATCGACCTCTAGTTGCTGAAAATCGTCTGCTGCGTGGCTACGATTGGGACAACACACTGCCGGAACAACCGCGTCTCTACCTGCATTGGCAAACACCCCAAGGCCACCAAACAGAAACCCTCGCCACAAATAACTTCACCCTGCCCACATATGCTGGCCCCTGGAACCTGCCAATTGACAATCGCCAATTGACAATTGACAATTGGCAATTTTATGTGCCATTCGGCCAAGGGATTGTGTGGACAGGTGCGCCGCTCGATTCTGCACAGACATTAAAACCTGGGCAAGCACTAACCTTAAACCAGGATTTGCGCAGCAGTCAGCCCATCTTACGCGATTATGCTGTTTCAGTACGGCTCATTGGCTTCGAGGAGGATGGCTTTCATTGGGCATGGTCGGATTTGGATGACAGCATTCCAGCGATGGGCGCGATTCCAACATTAAAATGGATACAAGGCTCGTATGTGCGTTCGCCCCATTTCGTGACGGTTGATCCAGGTGCGACGGCAGGGCAACAAATCGGCGGCGCTTTAAATCTATATGATGCGTTCACAGAACGGCCGTTGCCGATCCTCGACGAACGCATCACAACCACCACCCCCTGGCTGCCCTTAGGCACAACCCACATCGAAACAGCCCCATAAAAACAAAAAGACCCGCGCTTTACACGGGTCTCGAATCGATAATTTGATGGGCCTACTAGGATTCGAACCTAGAACCCAGCGGTTATGAGCCGCTTGCTCTGCCATTGAGCTATAGGCCCAATTAATTGCGGAATGTGGAATTCGGAATTATTCCGCACTCATCAATCCACATTCGGTAAAGCGGCAGAGGGGGTTCGAACCCCTGATAATAGCTTGGAAGGCTATTGTGTTACCACTACACCACTGCCGCAAATAGTCGGGGCGGCCGGATTTGAACCGACGACCTCTCGGACCCAAACCGAGCGCTCTACCAGGCTGAGCTACGCCCCGAAATGTAAAACATGAAAATCGACTGGTAGTATACTTATGCAAGCCAATAGCGTCAAACGTTTTTGCATTTTCATGCTATTTCTCATGTAAATGTTGCCCAAATATTAGAAGGTGAGCCTTTTTATAGCGCTGTAGGATACGGCCGTTTATTGGTATAATGCCGCGCAATTGAGTGAGGTAATGATTTGTCAATGATGAAACAGATATTTCTGTTAACAATAACGCTTATGGGGTTGTCAGGGTGCAGCGATTTAGCATCCATTCCATACAACCCTACGCAAACGCCAGCAGATTGGCTGCGTATCCAACCATTTATTAATCTCAAACTGGGAACGGCCGATTTCATTTTGGTCCAGCCAAGCTCAACGATTTTCGTCTATCTGCTGGGCATTATTGCTATTGTTGTCGGGCTGTACTTTTTCAAGATTCAAGACAAGTACCGGTCACGGCAATGGTGGGGCATTGCGTTATTGCTTTGGGGAGTTGGCGCGCTCTTTGCAGGCACAAGCTATCAAGCATTCAGCTACGAAATCAAATGTGTGGGGCGCGACCTTTGTTCTTGGACAAGTTGGTGGGAAATCATTTACCTGCTGCTTTCAGCAGCCAGCATTGATGCAATGCTTATAAGTGCCGCCTACTCAAGCTGTCAGGGAAAACACCGCAAAGCTCTGCTAGCTTACGCGCTGCTAAATATCATTGTGTATGCAGTTCTGGTCATGATTGGGGTATTTTCACTCAATACGTTCTTGCTTTCCTTTGAGTTATTGCTCCTCGTCACTGCGCCCAGCATCATCTTTCTACTTGTCTTGAACGGTTGGCGCTATTTCAAATATCGCGATAGCATGGATTTGGTTTTATTGATCACCTGGCTCTGGTTGGGGGTCATCTTTGCGGCCTATTTCATTTACTTAGTCCTCGGTGTGACCGATGTTTTGTGGGCGCGTGGGATATGGTTTTCAGAAAATGATGTGCTGCATATCGGGCTGATTAGTTGGATGGTTTACATCGCAGTTTTTGTTGCCAACCGTATCACAGATAGACGTTGACAATCCGCCGTTCATGCCCAAGCCAACCACCTGCTTACCCACAATCGCAAAGAGTTCCCCAGCCAACCCTTACCCGTTTTTGAACCGCTTGAATTGCTTACCTTACTGAAAAGTAACAAAAAAATTGAGTGGCTTGTAAAGCACAAAACGGCCGCAGCAACTTTCTTACAAAACTATAGCCAACAAGGTTAAATCATAATTATTTTCAAGCTGTCTGAAGTTGTGCTGAACGGTTGCCATTGATTGGCTCAAAATGCAAAGTCATAATTTGCTCCGGCTTTAAGCCAAGTGATTCATAGGTACGGCCGTTGCGATCACTAAACTCCACTTCATACGCTTCACCGTCTGCCAAAATTTCCACAACCGTACCCACCTGTCCACGCCAAAGGTCATGCTCTGGCAAATCAACAGTTAATGCAACGATTTCTAGCAATTTAATATTTGACAT
>CAYGMR010000012.1:0-29196 GCA_964350725.1 uncultured Ardenticatenaceae bacterium
CCATGGTGAAATATTCATTAGACAACCCATGCAGATGTGCGCCCACAGTGCCAGACTCGGCTACGATTAGTTGGCTGAATTCGGCCACAAGGTCATGCTTGACCGCCTTTCCAATCAGATTGCGCTCAAAATCCTTGACAAAATAGACCAGGCGTGGCACTTGGGCTGGTGGCAAACGATGTTGACAATAGGTCGTAATCGCTTTGCGCTGCATACTGTCTGCAACCTTAAGCCGCACAAAAGCGACCGGAATATTAGCAGTCACAACCACGACAACCTCATCTACCTCTGGCAGCTCATAAATGACTTCTTCAATATCACGCGGGAAAATCAGTTCATCGGAACCATCCGCATGTCCCATATCCTGGCGACGACTGATAATCTGGAAGAAACCATCCGAATCCATGCGACCAATGTCGTTGGTACGCAGCCAACCATATTCATCGAGGACACGCGCAGTCGCCTCCTCATCTTCCCAATAGCCCTGCATGACTTGGGGGCCACGCACCACCAATTCACCAATCTGTCCCGCAGGCAACGGCCGTCCTGTGTTCAAGTCAACAATCCGTGCCTCCGTATTGGGCAGTGGCAAACCAATCGATCCAACTTTGTCACGGCCGTCTAATGGCGAAAGATGGGTCACGGGGGAAGCCTCACTCAAACCATAACTTTCAACCAGTTTGCCACGGGTAAGTTTCTCAAAGGCCTCTTCAATTTCTATGGGCATTGGCGCCGCACCACTCAAACAAACCCTGATCGAACGCACATTATATTTGCGTACATTTGGAAAATTATTGATCTTCATGTACATCACTGGCACACCCGGGAAGAATGTCGGCTCATGATCGCGGATCGCCTTCAAAATCTGTTCAGTATCAAACGTAGGCTCCAAAATTAATGTCGCGCCTTGACTGATGGGCACATTCATGCCCACCGTCATGCCATACACATGACTAAAGGGAACCACACATAATGCTTTTTCCGCGCCATCCTCGGCATCTGTCAACCAGGCATCCACTTGCAGCGTATTGGCTATCAAATTACGGTGGCTGAGTTTGACCGCCTTAGGCACGTCGGTTGTGCCGCCTGTGAATTGAATAACGGCCGTTTCTTCAGCAGTCGGTGTATAAGTTGGCGCATCATTCGACTGGGTGCGTAAAAATCGTGTCCACACATATTCACGACGCATATCTGGGGCATAGGCCATGCGATGTCCATCACGCCGTTCACGAAACAATGTAAAACTCAGCCATTTATACCAGGGCAAATAATCTTTGTAGCTCGTGAAAACGATCTGCTTGACACTGGTTTTTTCACGCACCAGCCTCGCCTTATCCCCCAAAATTGTCAATGCCACCACGACTTCTGCGCCAACTTGATTGACTTCGCGGATCAAATCATCTTCGGCTGCAAATGGATTCACCATCACAGCAATGCCGCCTGCAAACAACGTGCCGTAATAGGCAATGATCATCTGGGGAACATTGGGCAGCAGCAACACAACCCGCGTACCTGGTGTGACACCCAAATCGGTTAAGCCATTCGCGAATCGAATCGCAGCATCATACAGTTTGGCATAACTTATTTTGCGCCTTTCAAAGAGAACGGCCGTTTGCTTCGGAAAACGGCGGCGGGCCCGTTCCAACAAACGTGTCAGCGGCTGCGGCGGCACATGGATGGTCGGTGGAACTGTCGATTCATAATATGCCAGCCACGGCCGTTCACGCATCAAGCTGCTGTGAACGCCGCTATCTGACTGTTTCCAGCGTGAAAAACGCTGCTCAGGCGCGTTTTGTTCGATAAAGCGTTTGATCGCACGATTGACAGCTTCACCACGTTCCAACATAACCATATGCGCTGACACATCTACGCGAACAATTTCGGAGTTTTCAGGGGGGACTAACTCAGTGACTCGTTCATAAGCGGATTGTGGCAGCACCCGATCCTTATTGCCAATAATCACCATAACCGGCATCTTTAATTCCGGAAACAGATCCCACCCGCGCCACCCATGTACGCCATCCAAATACATGCGCTTCATCGCGGGGAGAGACGCATCAACCCACCCTTTTACGGCGGGTTGAACGGCTGCTAACAAACCACCAGGTAAACGAAAAGCCAATTTATAGTAAGTGGCAATGCTGTATTCACCTGCACCTGAAATCAAGACCAAATGACCGACTCGCTCGGGATAAGCATATGCAAATTCTGCTGCTAAAGCCACGCCAAAAGAATGACCAACTAAAACAACTTTTTCAAAGACGCCCAATTGATCAAGAACAGCCTTGAGATCGGCAACCAATCGGGGCATTTCATACCCTTTGAGCGGCGCAGAAGATTGCCCATGACCGCGCATATCAGGCGCGATAACATGATTGTATTGTGTGAAGGCATCAAATTGATTTTGCCATTGGCGTGCGTTGCCGCCAAATCCATGCAGCAGGACGAGGGTTTGTGACGGCCGTTGCGGGGCAACATCAATATAGCTCAGGTGAATACCTGGCTCAAGCTCCATCTCCTTACGATACAATTCCAGGTCAAGCTGCATTCAAATTTATTCCGCTATCTTAAGCGTACTGTTGACTACGCGAATCTCTGAGTTTTGACTTTGCAGCCACGTAACCAATGCATTGACTGCCAAATGAATCCCACGTGTTGGGCGCGGAAAACCAACTTCAGCCAAACTGACAACAAAATCGCCCTGCCGACGCTGGCGCATCTCCAAACAAACTCGTTGATGGAAAGGCTCTTCGCGCACGTAAGTCTCTACTAAAAACTTACCAGGACGGGCAGACTGATATAAATCCAAGAATTTTATATTGACAGCATCCATTTCCACTGACTGCGGCGAAAAACGGCTAGCAATTGTCTCTAAACTTTCCGGTGATGTCATGACCACATGGGGCATGGGGAGTTCCTCCAAAATTGCAAATGAATCAGGTGCTGGGGTCGCATTACGTACCCATTTGTAGTAATGGCAAAGCCGTCCTTCTTGCAAGCCAATCGTCTCATATTTCGTCCGCAAACGAGTCTCATCTTGATTTACAAATGTGGTTGGCAAGCGGCTGTCAAAGTATGGCGTGCGTTCCAAACAAGCTGTAATCGCCTCAGCATAATCGGCATGGTCTGTGGCAATATCCAGCAAACCACCTTCTTGCATACGTGTAGCTAAGAGATGTAAAAAAGTGTCGCTGATCAATCGCCTTTGCTGATGGCCTGCTTTGGGCCACGGATCTGGGAAATTAATATAAACTTCAGCTAAACTCTCAGGCAAACATTGCAACCAGAGAACAGCCTTAGAATCTCCCTGTAAGACCTTTGTATTGGTTAATTGTGCAAGGCGCACTTTTTTGGCACCTTTACGCAGCGATGGCAGCGAAATTTCGATACCAAGAATATTGGCAGACGGCCGTTTACCTGCCAAATCCACTAAAAACTGACCACCACCAAATCCAATCTCGACCAATAGCGGTGCTTCGCGGTCAAAAACAGCAGCCCATTCAGTCGGCCACGGCATCCGTGCATAATGTAAAATATCTTCACCCATCCCCGAATTATAAAACCCGCCACACATCACGCAAGCCTAAGCTTGCTTTGCGCCGCCAAATCAGCCACAATACACTCAGTCCGCGCAGGTGGACTTCGCATTTGTAGCACGCGGTTTCAACCGCTGTGAAAGAGTCGTCCAATCCATACAAGCGGTCTGCGTAATCATAATACGCGGTTTTATCCACTATACAAAAACCAAAAAGGAACCACTATGCAGAAAAAAACCATTCGTATCATCGGCGTTCCCATGGACCTCGGCCAAAATCGACGGGGGGTCGATATGGGTCCCAGTGCCCTACGCTATGCCCATTTACAAGGCCGTCTCGAACGGTTAGGGCACACAGTCTTTGATGAAGGCAACTTACAAGTTCCCAATCCAGAAGAAAATGTTGCTGAAGGACAAGGTCGACGCTTGAAAACAGTAACGGCCGTTTGCCAAAACATCTATGAAGTAGCCACACAATGCATCAAACACGGCGATTTCGCCCTTTTTATGGGTGGTGACCATTCAATCAGTATCGGCACCATAGCAGCCTCCTCACAGCCCACAGATCAGCTGGGTGTCATCTGGATCGATGCCCATGCTGACTTTAATACCCATGAATCATCACCAAGCAAAAATATCCATGGTATGCCAATAGCAGCACTTGTCGGCGATGGCGACGAAGCCTTGGTCAATGTCGGCTATCCTGGCCGGAAAATACAATCATCGCAAATCGTCCAGATCGGCATTCGTGACCTCGATGCGAGTGAGCGCATACGCCTGATCCACAGCGGCATCAATGTCTTTACGATGCGGCATGTCGATGAACTTGGCATGGCGTCGATAGCGCGTCAGGCACTCGACCGCTTGCGCCACGTGGATCGCATTCATGTCAGCCTCGACATGGACAGCCTCGACCCAGACGAAGCGCCCGGTGTCGGCACACCTGTTCCAGGCGGCCTCAGCTACCGTGAAGCCCATTTGCTGATGGAAATCTTAGGGGACAGTAAACGTGTACAATCGCTCGATATCGTCGAAATCAACCCGATCCTCGACAATATGAATAAAACGGCCGAATTAGCCGTTGAACTCGCTGCATCTCTATTGGGACAAAGAATACTCTAGAAGGTTACTACAACGAATAAAGGAAGGAACGAATTTTTTGATATGAAAATATTCGTTCCCTCCTTTATTCGTTGTTGTCATTTGTTCGCTATAGCTATTGGTTCAGTACAATAAAATCGGCGGCAACCCACCCAGTCAACCCTGCATCAGTCTGAACTTCTTGCCATTCAAGCTCATCAGCTACTTCACGACCGGGCAAAACAAGCACAACCGTGCCATCAATCAAATATTCAAGCTGTTCAGACTCAACGGTAGGTGCGGAGCGCAGCCATATGCCGACTTCGCTGTTAACGGTTGCGGATAAAGGCTCCGGTGTATTGGTCGCAGTGGGCAGGGGTGTTGCGGTGGCAGTTGGTATGGGCGAAGTCGGTTCGGGTTCAGATGTGGGCAGAATGTTGGGTGTTGCGGTGGCTTCTTGGGTGACAACGGCCGTTGCTGTCGGCTCTGGTGTATCTGTAGGGGGTGGCGTCGTAATCGAAGTTTGCGATCCAATTCCCACGACACCTAACAATATCAAGGAGAGCACCAACATAAATATACTACGAATCACATAAACTTGTGATGCGATCTTGGCCTCAACACGCCCCACGTCATAAGATTTATGTGGCGCACCACGACGCGACGCAAATGCTTTCCAAGCAAAATATATCGTCAACAGCAGACAAATTCCGGCCAATATCGGAATGACAATGGTAAATATTATTGTCACAACTTCGCCTCCAATACCATTCCCCATGTATTATCACCTAGCCTAAGTAACTCCAAAACCTGCCTCGAATCCCACGAATTCTATGAATTAAACGTTTGTTTCCGTAAAACTCGTGAATTTAGTGGCAAAATATGGATAGTGTAAAAATACTAAGGAAGCGTCCACAAATAACTTAGTGAAAAAAAAACGCTTCCGCAAAGCAACGTTCGCTCCAAATCGCTAAGTTGATTACGAATGTTGCCTAATCCCCCTCTACTTTAACAGGCACGTCGCCGTTGGCAAGTATTTCTTTGGCTTCTCTCCATAAAGGATCAATTGCAGGCAAGTCCAAATCGTTCCAATCCAATTCTCGTTTCACAACCATTTGCTCCACCAAATTGAAACGCTGCGTAAAACGCAAATTGGCTTCACGCAATGCAGTTTCAGCATCAATTTCCAGCCAACGACCTAAATTAACAAGCACAAATAGAATATCGCCAAGTTCAGATTGTTGCTCTGCAAGGGTTTCTGCGGCTTGCAGTTCGCGAATCTCTTCCTTCAATTTCCCCCAAACCCCACTCACATCTGGCCAATCAAAATTGACCCTACTGACTTTGTCTTGAATTTTTTGTGAACGTGCCAAAGCAGGTAAAGCTATGGGAATATTGTCCAATAATGATTCTGGCTTTGCGGTTTTTTCGCGCTGTTTGAGCATTTCCCAGTTACGCAATACTTCGGCCGTATTTGCGACTTCCCAATCACCCCACACATGTGGGTGGCGTCGTTTGAGTTTCGTCTCAATACCCGCAATCACGTCGGTCAGTGTGAAATCACCCATCTCAGTGGCCATTTGTGCCTGAAAAACCAGATGATACAACAGATCGCCCAACTCCTCGCGCAAATTATCAACATCATCATTGTCTAAGGCATCTAAGACTTCATAGGCTTCTTCAAGGAAACCATCACGCATACTTTGTGGTGTTTGTTCTTGATCCCAAGGACATCCATTTGGCCCGCGTAAAACAGCTACTGTCTCTGCCAAAGCGGGTAAAGTCGAGGCTACAGGTAGGGGTGGCACAAATAAACTGGTCAGGTGATCAATATGGGGACTGCGATCAATTTCGTAGAGGTGTAACTGCTCGATTTTTTGATTGTTTTCACCAGCAGCATCGATGAGTGTGACCAGATGTTCATCGGGATAAACGGCCGTTAACAATAACTTCACCTCTCCCGCCACCAAACGATTATAAACCTGGGCCAACAAAAGCGGCACGTTGCTATTGACTTGCGGATAAAGATGCGCACTCAGAGCAAGTGCATCAAAAATTTGCAGACCATCGAGTGCATCCATGCCAACGGCCGTTAAGATCGGCTCAATAAAGCTGAGGCCCTCGATAACGTGGCAAGACAAGCCGATTTCCTCAGCAGCAGCCATCAATCTAGTCACAGTCGATTCACCTACAAACGGATGGCCTGGTACGGCATAGACAACATCTTGTTCTTGGCCCCAATGCAACAGCTCATTTACGATTTGATCATAAACATCACTAAATTTTTCTGCGCTATCATAAAGGTGGTCAAAACTATTGAGAATTAACCCATCCGGCAAATCGTCTATGGCAGGATGACGGTTGGTGCGTAGATAAATAGTCTCTGCAGTTGTGAGTATCTGCCATGCTTCTCGGGTTAGCAAACGGCCGTTGCCCGGCCCCAAGCCAACAATAGTAATCCCCATAATACTTGTCCTAACGAAAAAAAGGCGAGCACAAAGACTCGCCAATCAAAATCATAAATTCTAACGCTACTGAAATGATCTAGCGTTTGGTATAAGTCGGTGCCTTACGCGCACGTTTCAGACCTGGTTTCTTGCGTTCTTTCACACGCGCATCACGGGTCATATGACCATGTGTACGTAAAACGCCACGCAAATCCTCATCATATTTGACAAGCGCACGGGCAATACCAAGGCGCACAGCACTGGTCTGCCCAGTCGTTCCACCACCCTGAATATGGACAGTTATGTCAACTTTATCAACCAACTCAGTATCAGTTAACGGCCCCATTAAAATCCGATGATCACCAAAGCGCGGGAAAAAATCTTTGACATCCCGATCATTCACAGTGAAACTACCAGTCGCTTCTGCATCTGGGTAAATACGCACACGCGCAGATGCACGTTTACGACGACCAATTCCCTCGTAATAACGACGTTTTTCTTCAGCCATAATTCAATTCTCCTAGAGCTCCAACAATTCCGGTTGTTGTGCAAGATGCGGATGTTCACTGCCGGCATAAGCCTTCAATTTGCTCAACATTTTGCGTCCTAATGGCCCTTTAGGCAGCATACCTTTCACTGCCAATTCGATGGGACGTGTTGGGTATCTCTCCAACTGATCGCGCAAGGAAATGGTGGTCAAGCCACCTGGATAACCGGAATGGCGATAGTACATCTTTTGCTCCATTCGACGGCCTGTCACTGCGATCTTTTCCGCATTGATAATAATCACATAATCACCACAATCCACAGAAGGACTGTATATCGGCTTATGTTTTCCACGTAAAATAACGGCCACTTTAGAAGCCAAACGGCCTAGCGTTTGCCCTTCAGCATCCACAACATACCATTTGTGTTCAACTTCGGCCGGTTTTGTAACAAAAGTTTTCATAATTACTCCGTCTCTCGTTCTTCATAAACCACAGAAACCAGACTCAATCCCTGTGGTGGCGCTGCTGGGCCAGAACGCTTACGTTCACATGCATTCAACGCGTTTGCAAAATCAATGACAGACCAGGAGCCGTCACCAACTGCGACTAAGCTGCCAACCAGGCTGCGTACCATACGATAGAGGAAAGCATTTGCTTCGACAAAAAACAAAATAAATTCTTGCTGTCGATAAAAATAAGCCTGGAAGATTTCACGAATCGTGTTGTTCCCCTGTGGGGGTGTACCAAAAGTCGCAAAATCTTGTGTGCCCACTAACAAAGCTGCTGCCTGGTTCATCTTATCCAGATCCAATTGCCGCCGCACATGCCAGCTGTACCGGCGCCGTAACGGGCTGCGTACAGCTGCATTATAAATGGTGTATTTATAAGCCCTGCGGCGTGCATCATAACGTGGATGAAATGCAGGTGCTGCTTCCTCAATTTTTAATATGCCAATATCGTGTGGCAAATTTGCATTCAATGCGTTTCTTAACGCATCTACGCCATGTTGCCATGTAATTGTAAAGCTGACCATCTGACCCGCCGCATGCACACCACGGTCGGTGCGCCCTGCGCCAGTAATTGTTACCGGATTGCGAGTCAAATCACTCAATATTCGTTCTATTTCGCCCTGGATTGATGGTTGTTCAACACGTTGGCGTTGAAATCCAAAGTAGTCTGTGCCGTCATACTCGACCAAGGCGCGAAAACGCAAGCGATCTAGCTGCTGCGCCTGCTGGAAGGACAAAGATTATTCCTCATCCACCAACATTAACACGGCCATCTCGGCATTGTCGCCGGGGCGTTTTCCAATTTTAACTAAGCGCGTGTAGCCGCCATTACGGTCGGCAAAACGCGGTGCGATGTCGCTAAAAAGCTTTTGGACGACATCAATTTCTTCAAAATAACCGCCATCATCTTCAATTGTACGGCTTTTAGGCAGACGTGCTGCTGCTAAACGCCGTGCATGAACTTCGTTAGCGCTGTTTACTTCGCCTTTAACCAGGCCTCGTTTGGCCAGAGTAATCATTTTTTCGGCCGCGGGGCGAATCGTGCGTGCCTTGGCTTCTGTTGTGACGATTTTTTCATAACAAATCAAATCAGCAATCAGATTTTTGCGTAAGGCGGTGCGATGGGCTGTATCACGATTTAGCCTACGGCCACTCACTCTATGTCGCATCGGTATTCCTCGTTTTATCTATATCTACAAACCGGTGTGGGCTTAATCTGTTCCACACCGGTTAATTTGTTGTTCGGCAACGGCCGTTACTAAACCGTTCGCTCATCCTCATCGTTGAGGAACCCTTTCATACGCAGCTGTGCTTTCAGCTCATCAAGGGATTTCTCACCAAAGTTACGGATAGCCAGCATCGTCTCTTCACCCCGGTCAAGCATTTCCAACATTTCACCAACTTTAGTGATGCCAGTACGCTTCAAGGAATTGAAAACACGAACACTAAGATCTAGCTGCTCTATTGGCGTATCATAGATCTCATTGGGTATCGCTTCTTCTTCTTCCTCTACCTCTTCCGGCATAAACGTTTCTTCACTCACACCAGCCAAAGGACGGAATTGCCCAACCAGAATTTGTGCAGACATCGCCAAAGCATCTTCGGGCTTTATGCTGCCGTCTGTCCAAATTTCCATAACAATGCGATCATAATCAGCCATCTGTCCTACACGTGTTTTCTCAACATCGTAAGAAACCCGACGAATAGGACTAAAAATAGCATCAACCGGCAGCTCGCCAATCGGCAAACGACCACGTTCCTCGGCGGGGGAATACCCGCGCCCAGTTTCGGCCGTCATCTCGATTTCCAAGAATGCATCATCCGCATCTACAGTGAAAAGGTACAAGTCAGGATTAATAACTTCAACTTCTGGCGGCAGCTGAATATCAGCGGCCGTTACTGTACCCGCACCATGTACTTCAAGGCGCAAACGCGCTTGATCCGTATTATGTAATTCTAAACGTAATTGTTTGATGTGCAGAATGAGCTGCATCATATCCTCACGGACATGCGGAATTGCAGAAAATTCATGGGGCACATCGGTTACTCGTATCGACGTAATCGCGGAACCAGGCAAAGATGATATCAATACACGACGTAAGGAGTTACCTAAAGTCGTGCCATAGCCTCTTTCCAACGGGCCGATGATAAACCTACCGTATTCACGGGTCATCGCCGTGCCTTCAATTTTAGGTAGGATAAGATTATTTATAGTCAACGTTAAAACCTCCCATGCAATAATTCAATCGAATCTAGTCAGCTTGCCCAAACAGTATCAAACCAATGATACTTGTTAGGCGTATAACAATATATTATCGGGAGTAATACTCAACGATCAGCTGTTCGTTCAGTGAAACGTCGATATCTTCGCGCGCAGGCAGATGCAACACATTCACCGTTAAGTCGGCTGCACTTACAGTCAACCAACGCGGTGTGCGTCGATCATCCATTTCTTGCCGCAAGATCTTGAAATAAGTACGCTGCGAGCTTTCCGAGCGCACCGAAACGATATCCCCAGGCGAAACCAACGCAGAGGGTACATCTGTTTTACGGCCGTTCAGCATAACATGTCCATGGGAAACCAATTGACGCGCTTGCGCACGTGAGCTGGCCATACCAGAACGGTACACCACATTATCAAGGCGACGCTCCAACAAAGTTAACAAATTTGTACCAGTCAACCCAACTTGTTGTGATGCGCGGCTGAAATAACGACTGAACTGGCGCTCCATGATGCCATAAATGCGCCGTGCCTTCTGCTTTTCACGCAACTGTAACAAATAGTCAGACGCACGATTCCGCCGAAACTGCTTCTCGCGTCCATGTTGTCCCGGGGGATATGACCGCCGCTCAAAAGAGCATTTAGGAGTCATACACCGCGAACCTTTCAAAAAAAGCTTCTCGCCTTCACGACGACAAAGCTTACATACAGGACCTGTATATCTAGCCAATTTCCATAACCTCCATTTTCAGGATTTCTCGAGAGGTTTACAGGCTTGGCAACCTTGCGGCTTACAACCTTTCATCCCTCTCCCAATAAAAAACAAAATTATTATACGCGCCGTTTCTTCGGTGGCCGACAACCATTGTGCGGCACAGGCGTAATATCAGAAATCGCCTTCACTGTAATACCAGAAGCTTGAATTGCGCGAATAGCTGCCTCACGACCAGGGCCGGGGCCTTTTATGATAACTTCAACTTCTTGCATTCCATTATCTTGTGCAACACGTGCAGCATTTTGCCCAGCAAGTCGTGCAGCATAAGGTGTGGATTTACGTGAGCCTTTGAAGCCCGCCGAACCACCACTTCCCCAAGATATTGTATTGCCATTCTGATCCGTAATTGTCACGATGGTATTATTGAAAGTCGCATAAACATGCACGACTCCTCGTGAAACCATTTTACTCGCTTTTTTGCGCGTCTGTGACTGTCTTCTTCTACGTGCCCTTGTCACTCCTACAATCTAAGACAAGCTTAAAAACTTGTCCTACTTATTATTTACCCTTACGACGGCCACGTCCTGCAACCGTTTTCTTCGGTCCTTTACGTGTACGCGCATTCGTCTTTGTACGTTGTCCATGCACAGGCAAGTGACGACGGTGACGCAAACCACGATAACAACCAATCTCCGTCAACCGCTTGATATTCAAAGAAACCTCACGCCGCAAATCACCTTCAACAGTGTACTCTTCACCAATCGCCTGACGCAGACGTGTAACTTCTGCCTCTGACAAATCCCGCACACGTGTATTCGGATCAACCTCAGCCGTAGCCAAAATTTTACGGCTGGATGTCGAACCAATTCCATATATATAGGTTAAGCTTACCTCAACCCGTTTATTTCGCGGGATATCAACTCCAGAAATACGAGCCATAATTCCTCCAACAGGTCACAGCAAATCAATTTTTGCTGTTCACTGATATTATTTATCCTTGACGCTGCTTATGATTTGGGTCTACACAAATCACACGTACAACGCCCCTGCGTTTTACAATCTTGCACTTTGGGCAACGACGTTTCACAGATGCTGATACTTTCATGATTAACTCTCCAAATATCGACCCACTATACATTTCTTTATGTCAGAAAATGTGTAGTCACTCGACATTGCTAAGGTCACTCCGCTTGCTGGACGACCTTGATCAATTCTTGCTGAACCTGCTCAACTGATTGTTGACCATTTACCAGGACAAGCAAGCCCTTTTCTTGGTAATAGTCCATTAAAGGTTTTGTCTGCGCTTCATAAATATCCATGCGCGTCCGAATAGTGGCGTCATTGTCATCTGCGCGACCTTCGATTTTCGCGCGTTTCAACAGACGCGCTACCAATTCATCTGGATCGACATGAATTGAAGGAACAATACTAATACGTCCACCGAATTCTGCCAATAAATCATCAAGGGCAACTGCCTGTACAAGGTTACGCGGAAAACCATCAAGGATTGCCCCGTTTTTACAATCAGCCTGCGACAGCCGATCTTTTACCATAGCAACAGTAACTTCATCAGGAACGAGCTGCCCCTTGTCCATATACGTATTTGCAAGTTTACCAAGTTCTGTCTGATTCTTCAGATTATATCTGAATAAGTCACCAGTGGAAACCTGGGGTAAACCCAATGCGGATTGTAACAGTTTTGCCTGTGTGCCTTTGCCAGCACCCGGCGCGCCTATCAAAATCACATACTTCATTAGTCTATGAACCCTTCGTAATGACGCATGAGCAATTGAGATTCTAATTGGCGCATCGTATCAATGACAACACCAACCACAATGATTAACCCTGCACCAGTAACAACATAAGCACTTTGTTGCAAACTAGGAATCCGCAATATCGTACCAATGAGTGCCATAATGCCCGGGGTAATAGCAATTAAGCCCAGGAAAACCGCACCAACAAGAGTAATACGACGCACCACGGACGTGATGTAGGCTTCAGTGCGTTTACCCGGACGAATGCCTGGAATAAAGCCACCCTGACGCTGTAATGTCTGTGGTATGTTTTGCTGTTTCACCATCACATCGGTATAGAAGAAAGTAAATCCCACAACCAATAGGAAGTAGAATCCCCAATACAAGAAGAACGAAAGTGGTGCCAGGCTCGGGTCTTGAACAGAGCCAAAACTACTAATGCTGCGCGCTATTTGGTTGATTATGTTGCCATCGGTTGACAAATCACCAACAAAGAATTGGGCAATGAGTGGCGGGAATGTCAGAATAGCTTGTGCAAAGATAATCGGAATCATACCTGCGGTGTTTACTTTCAAGGGCACGTAAGTGCTTTGCCCTTGGTAAACTTTACGACCACGCACGCGACGGCCGTATTGTACTGGTATTCTGCGCTGACCTTCTTGAATCACAACAATAACAAACACAGTAAAAACTGTTAGGACGATAAAGGCGAAGATAGTAAAAATCCGCGAAGCCATATCTGGAATTGCAAACAAGCTAGCCGTATTCGGTAAAATTTGCGAGACAATGCCACCAAAAATAATCAGCGAAATACCTTGTCCAATACCATCTTCAGTAATTAACTCACCAACCCAAATAGCAAACATCGTGCCACCAACCATAGCAATAACGGTCGTTAACGTCGGCAATATCTGTCCTGGATCCGTGCCAAAATTCGGCAATATTTGTTCCAAGCCACCTGGTAAACTAAACCCAATCAAACGAATCTGACCAATGGCCTGCAAAAAGGCCAATGGAACCGTTATATAATAGGTAATGCGGTTGATTTTATTGCGACCTGTCTCACCCTCTGAAGCCAACTCTTCCAACTGCGGAATAATCGGCGTCAATAACTGGATGATAATAGACGCAGTGATGTAGGGATACACACCCATTGCCATCACAGAAAAGTTACGCACAGCTCCACCAGACAGCAGATCAAGGAAATTGACCACAGCGTTACCGCTATCCTGCGCGGTGAAGGCAAGCCAAGCATTTAGGTTGACTCCCGGCACCGGAATATTTGCCACAAGGCGATAGATCACCAACATAAAAATGGTGAACAATATGCGCCGTCGCAAATCTGGCAAAGCAAATGCTGCACGAATTGACTCAATCATTACTCTTTTCCCGTTCTAGAGCCGGCAAACTGATATATCATTATAGGTTTGCCCAATAGCTCATGCTTTTAATTGATAGGTAGTACTTCCACAGTACCACCAGCTGCCTCAATTTTCTCACGGGCAGCAGTTGAAAAACGATGTGCCTTCACAGTCAAGGAGACATTAATCTCCCCATCTCCCAAGATCACAACGGGATCGGTCGGCTTTTTGATGAGTCCAATCTGGGACATGATTTCGGGTGTCACTTCAACATCACCAAAATCAAATTCGGCCAGACGATTCAGATTTACGGGCTTGTAGGTTATTTTGCGAATATTGGTAAACCCACGTTTAAATGGTAAGCGCCGCGCTAAAGGTAATTGACCACCTTCAAAATATGCGCCTTTACCACCGCCACTGCGTGCGCCTTGTCCTTTGGTACCGCGTCCAGCCGTTTTACCTTGTCCGGCCGCAATACCACGACCTACTCGCTTGCGCTTCTTTTTTGCACCTGGGTTGGGGCGCAGATCGTGCAGTTTCATCTTACTCTACCTCTTCTACAGTCACTAGATGACTGACTTTAAAAATCATGCCACGAATTACGGCCGTATCATCATGTTCCACAACTTGATTTAGTTTGCGAAAACCCAACGCCTTAATTGTCGCTTTCTGTTTCTCGTTATAACCAATTGTACTCTTCGAGTATTTAATGCGTAACTTAGCCATTAGCCTCGACTCCAAAACGGCGTTACTTCGGCTTTGTCTTTGCCACGATCTGCCGCAATTTGCTGATAATCCTTCAACTGGCGTAAACCATCCATGGTTGCCATCATGACATTAAGCGCATTTTGACTACCCAAAGATTTTGAAAGAATATCCTTATATCCAGCAGCCTCAATGACCGCACGAACACCACCACCCGCAATAACACCAGTTCCAGGTGATGCTGGTTTAAGCAGCACTTTAGCGGCGCTGTAACGTCCAACAACCTGATGCGGAACCGTTGTGCCATACAGAGAAACTGGCTCCATTGCTTTACGAGCAGCATCGATCGCCTTGCGAATCGCATCTGGCACTGAACGCGCTTTACCAGTAGCTACGCCAACATTACCTTTGTTATCACCAACAACCACAGTCACACGGAAAGCAAACCGGCGACCACCTTTAACCACTTTGGCAACGCGTGTGATGTCGATAATACGTTCGTCAAACTCATCCCGTTGTTGGTCACGAAAATTCTGTCGTCTTTGACCCATAATTCTCTCCTAGCCTTAGAACTTAAGCCCGCCCTCGCGAGCGCCATCGGCCAATGCCTTCACACGACCATGATACAAATAACCACCACGGTCAAAAACGACCTCTTTGATACCTGCGTCCAGCGCACGCTGAGCCACACTCTTCCCGACGACGGTTGCTTGCTCTTTTTTGTTTTTACCATCTAAGTCTGCTGATAACGCTTTGTCTAAAGTCGAGGCAGAGAGTAGTGTATGCCCCGCGACATCATCAATCACCTGTACATAGATGTGATCGGTACTACGATACACATTCAGACGCGGCCGATCCTGTGTGCCGGATATTTTGCGGCGAATGCGGCGATGGCGTCTTTTTCGTGCTTTTTCTGTTTTCACAGCCATTTCATTTTACCTCTAAACCTTACCCGCCTTACCTGCTTTACGGCGTACATGTTCACCATCATATCGAATACCCTTACCTTTATAAGGTTCCGGGGGACGTGTTTTGCGGATACGCGCCGAGATTTCACCAACTTCTTGTTTGTCAATCCCAGACACTTTGATCGTTTTCCCACGATCTTCGACCTCATAACTACGGTTTTCCAGTGGTTCGAAGTTAATCGGATGGGAATAACCAACATTCAACACGAGTGTATTGCCATCCATTTGGGCACGATATCCCACACCCTCGATACGCAAAACCTTTGTGAAGCCATCAGTTACACCGACGACCATATTGTTAAGCAAAGCACGGGTTAATCCGTGTAGAGAACGATGCTCACGCGAATCGCTCGGCCGCCCAACAGCAATGATGCCATCATCAAGATCAATGGTCATATCTGGGTGCACGGTTTGGGATAAAGAACCTTTAGGCCCTTTTACCGAAATAGTTGATGCTTGCATTTCCAGGCTAACGCCTTTGGGCAGACTTATTGGTTGCTTGCCTATACGTGACATTTCAGACCTCCGCCTACCAAATCCGACAAATCACTTCGCCACCAACACCAAGGCGACGCGCTTTTTGTCCGGTCATATAACCCCGAGAGGTCGTCAGGATGGAAACACCCAACCCACTTAACACCCAAGGAATTTTATCTTTGCCAACATATACGCGGCGACCTGGTTTGCTGACCCGTTCTAAACCATTGATGATAGAACGACGGTCACGACGGCCTCCGACATATTTTAACTCTATTTGTAACACGTTGCGGGGCTGTTGGGAACGAATGCTGTAATCAGCGATATACCCTTCGTCCTTAAGCACCTGGGCAACAGCCTCTTTGGCTTTTGAATACGGCATCGACACGGTTGGATGTTGCCGCCCAAGGGCATTGCGCACACGTGTCAACATATCTGCTATAGGATCACTCATTGACATAATTATGCACCTTTACCAGCTTGATTTTGTAACACCGGGGATATTTCCCAACAGTGCCTGCTCACGAAAACAAATGCGACACAAACCAAAACGACGTATGTATCCACGGGGACGGCCGCATGCTTTACAGCGGTTACGCACACGGACTCTATATTTCCGCTTTGTTTCACGCGCGATCATGGACTTTTTCGCCATATCTATCTCCTCTATTCTTCCGACTGCCAGAATGGCATGCCTAGCATACTCAATAAACGGCGACCTTCTTCATCGGTTTGTGCCGTCGTGACGATGGTAACTTCCATGCCACGAATTTTGTCAATATTGTCGTAACTAATTTCAGGGAAAATCAACTGTTCGCGTAAACCTAAAGTGTAATTACCGCGCCCATCAAATGAGTCCGGGGAAATACCTTGGAAGTCACGTGTACGCGGCAACGCTACATGAATCAAGCGGGTCAAGAAAGCCCACATACGTTCATTGCGTAAGGTTACCTTCATGCCAATTACACGGCCTTCACGTAACTTAAAGGTAGCAATTGATTTCTTCGCTTTGGTTACAACCGGTTGTTGGCCAGTTATAGCCGTAAGATCATTCATAGCAAATTGGATCGCTTTTGCGTTATCCAATGCTTCACCCAAACCAATATTGACCACAACTTTTGTGAGGCGTGGAGCTTGCATCACACTTTTGTATTCAAATTCTTTGATCAATGTTGGTAGAATGTCATTTTTATATTGTTCTACCAGTGGCGTAAAAGCCATTTTTACCTCCAGGTTAAGTGGCAGGAATGCTGTGGTTGCCCGTGGCCAAACCACATTTGGCTTCCTGGCTCACCCTTGGTTCCTTGTTTAGTCTAAATCTACGCCACTTTTTTTAGCGTAGCGAATGCGACGGCCGTCTTCATCAAACCGAATGCCAATCCGAGTTAAAACGTTATTATCTTCGGGATCTACCAACATCACGTTAGACACGCTGAATGGGGCTTCAAATTCAATGATACCGCCTTGTGCCTGTGAACGACCACCGGTCTGCTGGGGTTTTTGATGCTTCTTAACGATATTCACACCAGACACCACAACACGTCCTTTTGCCGGTACCACACGCTGCACTTTGCCACGTACGCCTTTATAATTACCGGCGATGACTTCTACTTCGTCATTTACTTTAATACGCATGATTACCTCTTACAATGCTTCCGGTGCCAGTGATAAAATACGGCCGAAACCCTTCTCACGTAATTCACGTGCAACTGGACCAAAAATGCGCGTGCCAACCGGGTTGTTATTGGTAGCATCCAAAATCACAGCAGCATTATCATCAAAACGGATATAGCTGCCATCATCACGTTTGTACTCTTTCTTCGTGCGCACAATAACTGCCTTCACAATAGTACTTTTTTTAACATTAGAATTTGGCGCAGCTTTTTTGACAGTGCCGGTGACAACATCGCCGACAGAGCCGTAACGACGTTTTGAGCCACCCATCACCTGAATAACTAAAATTTCACGCGCTCCAGAATTATCGGCAATGTTTAGACGACTTTCTTTCTGAATCATGATTAGCCTCTTATTTTGCCCGGTCTAAAATCTCGGTAACGACAAATCGTTTCTGTCGACTGATTGGTTTAGACTCGATAATTTGCACGCGATCACCCACGTTGCATTCATTGTTTTCATCATGCGCCTTGTATTTCTTCGTACGGCGCATCACCTTACCATAAATCGGATGACGCTGGGTAGAAGATACGGTAACGACAACGGTTTTATCCATCTTGTCACCAGTAACGATACCCACCAAACGTTTACGTTGCTCTCTCATCTCTTACCTACCCTGCAATCTCGTAACTCGTGACCATCTGCGGTTTTGCTTTTGCGACCCGAGATTTGCGCGAGCGCGGCTGCTTTTTGTTCAAATCTACTGACGCAGTGGCCAAATCGCTGCCACTATCATCGGTAAAGCGAACTTGCCATGCACCATCTTCATAAACGTAATTGCTGTTGGCCTTCCATTCTTTGTCTGCCAATGCAGCCGCGATTTCTGGTTGAGCAACGGCCGTTTCTGTGGCGAGTTGGCGCATTTTCAAAACTGTCTCCAACTGTGCGATCTCACGACGCACAATTCGGAGTCTGGCATAGTTGTCTAGCTGGGCAGTCGCCTTTTGGAAACGCAAATTGAACATCTCTTCGCGTGCGTTTTCCAATAACTCACCCAGTTTATCATCACTCATTTCACGTAATTCGACGATATTCGCCATTAGAGTGCATCCTCCCGTGAAACAATCTGCGTACGGATCGGCAATTTATAATCTGCCAACCGCAGAGCCTCGCGTGCCACATCATCAGGGACACCAGCGATTTCGAACATGATGCGGCCTGGTTTGACAACAGCCACCCAATGATCCACAGAACCTTTACCTTTCCCCATACGGGTTTCAGCTGGTTTCGCTGTGACAGGTTTATCTGGGAAAATGCGAATCCAAATTTTTCCACGGCGTTTCATATGCCGAACAACGACACGACGCACAGTCTCAATTTGACGGCTTGTAATCCAACCCGGATCCAACGCCTGCATCCCAAAATCACCGTTTTGCAACGAGGTACCACCCTTGGCCATGCCTCGCATGCGACCTCGGAATTGTTTGCGATATTTAACGCGTTTTGGCATTAACATGGTACTTACTCCAATCAATTTAGTGCATTGCTCGTGGTCGATCACCTGACCGAGCCACAAACGGGCACTTAAATCAATCCAATTTACTCACTGATATAAACGTCTGTCGCGGCAGCTTTTTGCGGCAGGATTTCACCTTTGTAAATCCAAACCTTCACGCCAATGCGCCCAAATGTCGTCAAAGCTTCAGAAAAGCCATATTGCATATCGGCACGAATCGTGTTGCGCGGCACACGTCCATCAAAAATTTTCTCATTACGCGCCATTTCCGAACCGGATAAACGGCCGCTACATTCAATACGGACACCTTCAACACCGGCACGCATTGCTTGCTGAACTGCCCGTTTCATCGCCCGACTATGAGAAATTCGGCGTTGTAACTGACCCGCAACATTCTCAGCTATGAGTTGTGCATTGGCATCAGGCTGTGAAATCTCTTCCACTTCCACTTTCACGGCCTTGCCAGTCAAATTACGCAATTTACTCCGTAATTCCTTCACAGACGCACCCTTGCGACCAATAACAATTCCGGGTTTGGCAGTATGGATTGTTACTTGCACCTGGTTTGGAAAACGCTCAATATCTACATGAGCGATGCCAGCGGCAGGCATCTCAGCCAAAATATGTTTGCGAAGAGCAAAATCCTCGTGTAATAAGTCACGATAACGATCGCCTTCCGCATACCACCGAGCATTCCAATCCCGATATGATCCTAAACGAAAACCTACTGGATGTACTTTACGTCCCAACTTAATCCTCCATGCGACAACTGTCGCTTCTAGTCCTCAAAATCACGCTCGGACAATACAACCGTAATGTGTGATGAGCGAATAATAATCGGACGGAAACGACCGCGTCCAGCAAAACGACCACCATACGGTGATTTACGATGCCGGGGACCATCATCAGCAAAAATACGGCTGACCGTGAGTTCTTCAACTTCCAGGCCATAATTTTCTTCCGCATTGGCAACGGCCGATTGAATTAATTTATAAACAGGCTCTGCAGCCCGCTGCGGCATAAAGCGTAACGTATCCAAAGCCGTATCTGCATCCATGCCGCGAACAAGATCCACTACCAAACGCACTTTGCGTGGTGTAATGGGAATATGTTTCGCTACTGCGCGAATCTCAAATGCTTCAGCCATGATTATAGCCGCCCTCTTCTTTCAGTTCTTTGAATGTGACCACGAAATGTGCGTGTAGGTGCAAATTCGCCAAGCTTATGCCCCACCATATTTTCCGTAACATAAATCGGGATATGGCGACGGCCGTCGTACACAGCAATCGTATGTCCCACCATTTGCGGGAAAATCGTGCTGGCACGTGACCAAGTCCGAATCACTTTACGACCACCTTTGGCCTCATTCAACTTTTCCACCTTACGCAACAATTTAGGGTTAACGTAAGGTCCTTTCTTTAGTGAACGTGACATTTGCTTTCCTCCTACCGACGTTTCTTAGTCCGACGACGGAAAATATATTTTTCAGTCGCCTTATTTCGACGTGTACGCCGACCCAACGCCGGTTTACCCCAGGGCGTCTTTGGTCCTGGCATACCAATAGATGAACGACCCTCACCACCACCATGTGGATGGTCATTGGGGTTCATCGCCGAGCCACGAACTGTCGGGCGGATACCCATGTGGCGCTTACGTCCAGCTTTACCTAATTTAATATTGCCATGTTCCACATTGCCCACCTGACCAATCGTAGCCAAGCAATCTTGTAAAACATAACGTTCTTCACCGGAAGGCAGACGCAGCGTCACATAATTCGGCCGGTCTTTGGCCAGCAACTGTGCAGATGTGCCTGCTGAACGTACCATCTGGCCGCCCTTACCCGGTTGTAATTCAATATTGTGAACCAATGTACCCAAAGGGATATTTCCCAATGGCATTGTGTTTCCTGGACGGATTTCGACGCGGCTGCCACTAATGACAGAATCCCCAACTTGCAAACCCATCGGCGCGATGATGTAACGTTTCTCACCATCAGCATACACAATGAGTGCAATGCGGGCAGAACGATTGGGATCATATTCAACTGATGCCACACGTCCTGGAATGTCGATCTTGTTACGGTGAAAATCGATCTCGCGGTAACGGCGTTTATGACCGCCACCCCGATGTCGCACCGTGATCTTACCACGTGAATTACGCCCTGCACGCTTACGCAGACCATGCGTCAAAGACGGCTCTGGTCGTGAGTGCGTGATCTCCTCAAATGTAAAGCCGCTCATGTCGCGGCGGCCGGGAGATGTCGGCTTAAATACTTTTATCGGCATGATTCCTCCAGAGACGGACGGTAGACCACTGCGTCGATGGGAACTGTACCCCAAAGTCCGTGTAATCCTCGTCCCTGCTCAAAAACTGCTGCGGGCCAGTCTGGTTGCGACAAGCTCAATGCAAGTCGTGACTGTACCCAATTGCGGCATAGTCAAAAGACCAACCGCTAGCAGAAATGTTAAACACCTTCAAATAAATCAATGCTGTCGCCTGGATCAAGCGTAACAATCGCTTTTTTCCATCCTGGCTTGCGCACTGCAACACGACGCATACGACGTGCCCGTTTGGCAGGCATGTTCGCCACGCGTACTTTATCAACGCTCACATTAGGCCATGCAAGTTCAACAGCTTGTTTGATCTGCATTTTGTTTGCCCGCGAGTCCACAACAAATGTATATTGATTATTCACATCTGCCTGGTAATTGCTTTTTTCCGTCACAACCGGACGGCGAATAATTTCGCGCCAATGCATGACTTATTCCTCCTCACCAGTTGTATCGACAACGGCCGTTTCACCGGCTAAAAACGCATTTACAACTTCGAGTGCAGCCAATGGCATCACAATCTTTTCATGTCCCAACAAATCGCGAACATTCAGATAATTAGCCCGTAATGCTTTCACTTTTTCCAAGTTATTTGCAGATTTTTCTGCATTCACATTCTGTCCTGGCAAAAGTAACAAAGCGCTGTCACTCTGGGCAACTGCATCAATCATCGCAACCATATCGCGCGTTTTAGGCACATCAAAATTAATTTGATCCACCACAACTATCTCACCATTGCCAGCTTTCACACTCAATGCAGAACGTAAAGCGGCGCGGCGCATTTTGCGCGGCATATCTTTTGTATATTTACGTGGCAACGGACCATGTGCAACACCACCACCCACAAAAATGGGGGCGCGGCGACTGCCATGACGTGCATTGCCCGTACCTTTTTGCCGGTAAATCTTACGCGTCGACTTATTGATTTCCGAACGACCCTTGGCCTTATGTGTTCCCAAACGTGCATTCGCCATTTGACGAACCAACGCCTGGTGCATTAAGTCACGGTTTACCTTGGCCTCAAAAACGCTTGCCGGGAGTTCAATGGTATCAACTGCCTGGCCTGTCATATTTACAACTTTGACTTCCATAATTGGTATACCTCCTTATCCCTTTGCCGCGTCCCGAATGACCACAAGGCCACCCTTGCGACCAGGTACAGCACCCTTCACAGCAATCAAATTTTTATCAGCATCAATACGTATCACTTCCAGGTTTTGAATCGTAAGGTTATCATTACCCATACGACCTGGCATACGTTTGCCTTTAAATACACGACCGACAGATGAGGTTGAACCAATGGAACCAGGCGCACGATGACGATCAGATTGGCCGTGTGTTTTCATACCACCGCCAAAACCATGCCGTTTCACAACACCAGCAAAGCCACGTCCCTTACTTTTTCCCGACACATCAATGCGATCGCCAAGCTCAAACTGCTCTACAGTTAACGCTTGCCCTACTTCATAGCCATCAACCTGTTGGGTGCGAAATTCGCGTAAATGGCGTACCGCTGGCACACCACTATCCGCTTTGCGTTGGGGATGCTTTTTATTCGTTTTCAGTAAACCGAGATGCCCTTTTTCTCCCCCGGAGAGGCGTTTCTCTTTAGTTTCGCCGAAACCAACTTGGACAGCATTATATCCGTCCAGTCCTTCAGTTTTCACTTGGGTCACGTAACACGGGCCACCTTGAATAATGGTTACCGGCGTTACAACACCGCTTTCATCAAAGACTTGGGTCATCCCAAGCTTGATGCCTAGTAATCCTTTCACACTTACCTCCCAGGACTGTCAGTCACCAGGCTACGACTGCATCATCCTGCTGTCAAAGGCATAAACGCCTTAGACCTATTTGATGATATTCAGTTTAGTTAATGTTTATCTCATATCCAAGCAAATGCTTGAACCTTTGAATTGCCAAAATAAATAGTTCTAAATCGAAATTTCGATATCAACGCCGGCCGGTAAATTGAGCCGCATCAACGTGTCAATCGTTTTTGAATCGGGATTAATCACATCGATCAAGCGTTTATGTGTACGAATTTCGAAATGTTCGTGCGAATCTTTGTCAATGAAAGTACTGCGACGAACCGTAAAACGTTCTAACTTCGTCGGCAACGGTACTGGACCTACGACACGAGCGCCTGTGCGTTCGGCCGTACCTACAATACGTTTTGCTGATTGATCAAGAACGCGGTGGTCATATGCTTTCAAACGAATACGGATTCTTTGCTTAGCCATTTATTGCCTCATAAAGAAGGGTGTTGGATTATTCCAACACCCCATAATATAACTTAGTCAAGAATCTTTGTGATGACACCCGCACCAACGGTGAGGCCACCTTCACGGATAGCAAAACGGCTACCCACTTCCAATGCCACCGGCTGAATCAACTCTACTAGAAGATCCACATTGTCACCTGGCATCACCATCTCAACCCCATCGGGCAATGTAATCAAGCCCGTCACATCCATTGTACGAATGTAGAATTGTGGCCGATAGCCAGGGAAGAATGCTTTATGCCGACCACCCTCATCTTTACGCAATACATAAACTTCACTGCGGAATTTCTTGTGGGGTGTGATGCTTTTGGGTGCGGCTAACACTTGGCCACGCTCAATATCGTCACGTCCCACACCACGCAGTAACAAACCTGCATTGTCACCCGCTTCAACTTTGTCCAAGATTTTGTGGAACATTTCCATTGAAGTCACGGTTACTTTGCGGATGTCTTCACGCAAGCCAACGATTTCTACTTCGGTGTTGGGCTTTAATGTGCCACGGTCTACCCGACCAGTCACAACTGTGCCACGACCTTTAATTGAGAAAACGTCTTCCACCGCCATCATGAATGGTTTGTCTGTGGCACGTTCCGGCTGCGGAATGTATTCATCCACTACGCGCATCAGCTCTAGTATCGGTGCGTATTCCGGTGCGTTGATATCTTCACTTTCGCATTCGAGGGCAACTAAGGCGCTGCCTTGTACGATGGGGGTCTCATCGCCAGGGAATTCATACACGTCTAACAGTTCGCGTAATTCCAGGTCAACGAGCTCTAGCAGTTCTTCGTCATCCATCATGTCGACTTTGTTGAGGAAGACGACGATGGCGGGTACTTCTACCTGACGTGCCAACAAGATGTGTTCGCGTGTCTGTGGCATGGGGCCATCGGGAGCGGAGACAACGAGAATCGCGCCATCCATTTGGGCTGCACCGGTGATCATGTTTTTGATATAGTCACGGTGACCGGGGCAGTCAACATGGGCATAATGCCGATTATCTGTCTCGTACTCTACGTGTGAGATGGCGATGGTAATACCACGTTCTTTTTCTTCGGGCGCATTGTCGATTTGATCAAATGCTGAGAAGTCTGCATACCCTTTCAACGACAGCACTTTTGTTATGGCGGCTGTCAGGGTTGTTTTGCCATGGTCGACGTGACCGATGGTTCCGATATTCGCATGTGGCTTTTCGCGCACAAATTTTTCTTTGCCCATAATTTCACTTCCCTCTGTGACTTAGGTAAAAGTGGGAAATCCTTAAAAATATATCCCACTTTTCCTGAGGAATTCCCAAAAGGACTTTTGGGAATTACCTTCTTCATGTCCTAAAAACAAATAGTATAATTTCAAACCTTAAGCGATCTTTAAACCCATCTTAAAGGTTCACGCCGCTTATACTTATCCACCCTGCAAAACTTCACGTGCTAGGGATTCACTCATTGGTGCATAATGGCTAAATTCCATTGTAAACGTGCCACGTCCTTGTGTCATCGAACGCAAGCGCGTCGCATAACCAAACATCATGGCCAATGGCACTTTCGATTTAACAGATTGTGCACCATCACTACGTAATTCCATACCCTCAATCATGCCACGATTGGCAGAGAGGTTTCCAATCACATCACCGGTATACTCTTCCGGTGCAATTACTTCAACTGACATAATCGGCTCAAGCAATACTGGACGACCTTTCGGCAAACCCTCTTTGACAGAAATAGAGCCGGCAATCTTAAAGGCCATTTCTGATGAATCCACATCATGATATGAGCCATCAAATAAGGTCGCTTTAATATCAACAATTGGATAACCAGCTAATACACCGCCATCCATGGCTTCACGAACACCAGCTTCGACGGCTTTAATATATTCACGAGGAACAGCACCGCCAACAATTGCATCTTCAAATATGATGCCCGACCCGGGTTCTAAGGGTTCAAAACGCATCACTACATGACCATATTGGCCACGACCACCTGACTGACGCACAAAACGGCCGTCGACTTTTTCAATAGTGCGCGTAATCGTTTCCCGGTAAGCAACCCGTGGTTTACCCACATTCGCAGCGACACGAAATTCGCGCAACATACGATCAACCAAGACTTCCAAATGCAACTCACCCATGCCATACAATACAGTTTGGCCGGTTTGATCATCCGTTTTAATTTGGAAGGTTGGGTCTTCTTCAGAAAGCGCTTTGAGCGCCAAGCCCATTTTTTCCTGATCAGCATTCCCCTTTGGCTCAACTGCCAAAGAAATAACTGGTTCGGGGAATTCTATCGCTTCGAGAATTAACGGCGCTTTGGGGTCACATAATGTTTCACCAGTAAACGTACGTTTTAAACCTAATGTCGCTGCAATATCACCCGCCCGCACTTCCGTCAGATCTTCACGGCGGTCAGCATGCATACGCAAGATACGGCCGATTCGCTCTTTCTTATCTTTCGTACTGTTTAATACAGTACTACCAGATTCTAAAACGCCAGAATACACTCTAAAATAAGCAAGACGGCCTACATAGGGATCCGTAACAATCTTAAATACTAAGGCAGACAATGGCTCATTATCATCCGCTGAACGCAGTTCAATTTTTTCCGTGAAAGGATTTAGACCTTCCATCGGTGGCACATCTAGCGGAGATGGCAAATAATGCACAATCGCATCTAGGACACGCTGCACACCCTTATTACGCAAAGCCGTACCGCACAAAACAGGAGTCGCGTCACCGGCAATCGTTGCCTTACGTAACGCAGCACGCAATTCTTCCGGCGAGATTTCCTCACCTTCAAGATAGCGTTCCATCAAATCATCGTCAGTCTCAACGATATATTCGATGATAGTCTGATGCGCTTTTTCAGCTTGTTCACGTACCTCTTCGGGAATATCAGAAATGATCGGCAATGCACCTAAATCATCCTCCTCCCAAATAGCAGCTTCCATCGTCAACAGATCAACAATGCCACGGAAATTGGCTTCACTACCGATAGGCAATTGAATTGCAATCGGATTTGCATTCAAACGCTCGCGAATCATTTTAATGGTACGCATGAAATCAGCGCCAATGCGATCCATTTTGTTCACGAAACAAATACGCGGCACATTATAATCATCTGCCTGCCGCCAAACTGTTTCCGATTGTGGCTCCACACCAGCAACAGCATCAAAAGCAACAACGCCGCCGTCTAGTACACGCAAACTACGCTGAACTTCTGCGGTGAAGTCAATGTGACCGGGTGTATCAATAATATTGATCTGGTGATCGAGCCAAAAAGTTGTTGTGGCAGCCGACGTAATAGTAATACCACGCTCTTGCTCTTGCGCCATATGGTCCATCGTGGCTGTGCCTTCATGCACCTCACCCATACGATGAATGACCCCAGTGTAATACAAGATTCGTTCCGTGGTCGTCGTTTTACCAGCATCAATATGTGCAATGATGCCAATATTCCGAACTCGATCTAAAGAAAAACTACTCATTAATAATTACCTGATTAATACCGGAAATGCGAGAAAGCACGATTCGCTTCAGCCATACGATGCGTATCATCTTTCTTCTTTATGGCGGAGCCTTGCAAATTGGCAGCATCCATAATTTCACCGGCCAACTTTTCAGCCATTGAGCGGCCACCACGACTGCGTGCAGCACCCAATAGCCAACGCATCGCCAATGAAATCTGACGATGTCCATCTACGGGCACGGGCACTTGATAAGTGGCACCACCAACACGGCGCGGCTTTACCTCGACTTGAGGCGTCACATTCTGCAATGCTTGCTCAAAAACTTCTAGCGGCGGCTTATTAGCACGCCCTTCAATTAAATCAAAGCTATCATACAAAATCCGACGGGCTGTGGACTTTTTACCGCTTTTCATCAACCGGTTAATAAACATTGACACGCGCACGTTGTCATATTTCAAATCTGGTTCAACAGCGCGTTTTTCTGGGCGAAAACGTCTTGGCATATCTCAATCCCTTCCTATACTCCGAAATCTATTTCGGAGCCTTCGTGCCGTACTTGGAGCGACCTTTTTTCCGACTATCAACACCACTTGCATCCAAGGTGCCACGCACAATGTGATAGCGAACACCGGGCAAGTCTTTTACACGACCACCACGGATCAGCACCACAGAGTGATCCTGCAAGGAATGGCCTTCACCTGGAATATAGGCAGTCACTTCGATCTGGTTTGTCAGGCGTACACGTGCCACCTTACGCAAAGCCGAATTCGGCTTTTTAGGTGTCATTGTTTTTACCTGGGTGCAAACACCACGTTTTTGTGGGGCACCTTTTGGTTGACGAGTCCGCCGTTGTTTGAAAGAGTTAAAAGTCCATTGTAATGCTGGTGCAGTACTTTTCTTGGACTTAGCTTTACGCCCTTTGCGTACTAGTTGATTAATTGTCGGCACGCTTATCTCCTTGTAAAAAAGTTGTCGCTCACTTTTTCCTAAAATTTTTAGTTATTGAATCATACAGCAGTTAAAACACTGTTCTTCAACTGCCTTACACAACAATTAACCGCAGAATGCGCAAGCGAGGAATTTTCCAATCCTTACGCCCTCAGCGGTTAATTTCGTATTACCTGAAATGTGCAATATTTTCCAAATTAGCATGCTGCCAATTCGCGACAAATGGAGGCCATCGAAAAATGCGATGGCCTCCATCTCACACAATTTATTTAATTGGTAACCACGTTACGTTTGCGAGTTAATTATTCAGACATACGAAGGGGAATTCTATCATAAATGCTAACTGTGTCAACCCCTGTTTAGTTTTGAAATTGTGGTGTAATCTGTTGCTCATTTTGGGAGAGAACGGCCGTTCTCTCCCAAAACATTATAATTATTATCGTCGGATACGACCAATGTCAAGCATACCAGAACCCCAACGGGCACGGCCGTTATTGCGTTTGTCGTCTTCTTTACCAAAGCGTAGCGTCTCACCATCTTCAGTGACGGCTTCAACTGCAAGCCCTAAGCTTTGCAATTCTTTCACCAACACGCGGAAGGAAGCTGGCACACCTGGTTCTTCAATCGGTTCATTTTTGACAATGGCTTCATACGTGCGTACACGCCCCTGGACATCATCAGACTTAACAGTCAACATCTCTTGCAATGTATGCGCGGCGCCATAAGCTTCAAGTGCCCACACTTCCATTTCACCAAAACGCTGCCCGCTAAATTGAGCTTTACCACCC
>CAYGMR010000013.1:0-22532 GCA_964350725.1 uncultured Ardenticatenaceae bacterium
TGGTGGCTGTCCGATGTACGGCAGTGGTGGTCTCAAATTAGCAGTCAAAAACCCATGAGCCGCTATTTAGCATCAGAACGCGTTAGTATCTTACAAGATAAATTGAAATTATCTGGTCTTCAAGCTGCTACACCCATTTTGTCTCACTACAGCACTCGTTACGATACAATATGTCAGCACTATGAGCGGCCGTTAGATAAATTGGATGGTGTTAAGTCGTGAATATGCAGATTCTCAAAAATGGAAGCCGCATCCTATTGAAAAACAACGATTAGATGAAATCAGTAGGTCAAGTTAAAAGTGAGTCAGCGTTTCAGAATTGCTCGTGCAACCGAATTGAGACAACTTGCCCAAATCCTGCAAAGAGAAGGAGTTGTTCAAGACATAACACCATTAGCAGCAGCAGAGAAAGATTGTCGGGAGGGTAGTGGTGAATATTGGGGGTACAGTCTTGATGGCTTGATTTTTCGGTCGCTAGGTGACCTCAAAACGGTTCCTCAACCAGTAAAAGATATATCACTACAGCTGACAATAGATGTGCAAGGGATTTGCAGTGATGATCTAGAAGATGACCCATTTGAAAAGTACAACTTCCAATTGCTGGTACGAGGGTTTTATGAGAATAAAGCAACTCAAGACTATGAAGATGTAAAATGCTCATGGCATCTAGATCGACATATTTCAAATCCAGAAGAGAATGAGCCAAACTTTTTTCATCCCCAATACCATTTCCAATTTGGGGGACATGCGTTGAAAGATATAAATGAAGATCAAAAATCTACAAGCCTTATTTTACTAATTGATTCCCCTCGTATTCCTCATCCTCCCCTGGATGCTCTTTTAGGCATTGATTTTGTACTTACGAATTTTCTGAATTCAGCAGAACTAGAGTTCCGCGAAGAAGGCGAATACGCAAATCAACTTGAAGCTATGCAGAAACGGCTTTGGAAACCATATGTAACTACCTTGTTATCTCATTGGCAACCAAACCGTCATTCGATTCCTTGGCAATCAAATCTCATTTGGCCACAGCTATTTGAATATAAAAATCGTCTAGTAAATGGCTTTCCAAGGAAATAAAATTTTTAACTGATTGGTTTGTGAGTTTAGTTGGAGATGAAGAAGTCCCGTTTTATAAAGAAAAAGCCGCCTTGATATGGAAACAAGGACGGCTAAAAAATAATGCCGAAGGTGGGAATCGAACCCACACTCCCGAAGGAACACGAGTTTGAGTCGTGCGCGTCTGCCAGTTCCGCCACTTCGGCAAAGCCCCTAATTGGGGTACGGCGAGAAGTATAATTCAAGCCGAGTTATCTGTCAATTATGCTAGACGAAGAAAGATTGATTCAACAAGCACAACAAGGGGACATTGATGCCTATAACCGTCTGGTGATGCATTATCAACAGATGGTCTATAACGTTACTTATCGCATCATGGGCGAACCCCAAGCTGCCGAAGACGCCTCACAGGAAGCCTTTATTAAGGCGTATAAGGCGCTGAATAGTTTTCGCGGTGGCAGCTTTAAATCCTGGTTGTTGCGCATTGCGACCAATGTTTGTTATGACGAATTGCGCCGCCGCAAACGCCGCCCGCAATCATCTTTGGACGAATTGACCGAAGACAACGAATCTTTTTCTTTCCTGAGCAGCTCTGATATTGGTCCTGAAGGACAAAGCCAACAATTAGAAACGATGCGTGCTATTGAGCATTGTTTGTCATGTTTGCCTGATGATCAGCGTATAACGGCCGTACTCTGTGATGTAGAAGGGTATGATTATCAGGAAATTGCCGATATTACACGTGTATCACTAGGCACAGTCAAATCACGCATGAGTCGGGCACGCGCCAAGTTGCGTGATTGTTTGCAAGGGTTCGCGGAACTTCTGCCTGCTAGTTACCGTCTAGGTACATAGAGGTTTAGAGAATTATTTATCATGTTTGACTATTTGCGGAATATAACGAAATCAGATGAGGAGAAACAGCAGGAAGCATTGAATGCTTACCTGGATAATGCGCTCACGTTAAAAGAGAGACAACGTTTCGAGCAGCATCTGGCACAAAATCCTGACTTGCAGGCCCAATTGTCCCAAATCCGCAGTTTGAAACAACAGATGCGTGACCTGCCACAGCGCCGGGTCCCGCGTAATTTTATGCTTGACCCCCAAAAATACGGCCGTCCTCAATCCGCATTTTTGATTCAATCCTATCCCTTTCTGCGCACTGCTACTGCCTTGACTGCTTTTTTCTTCGTGTTTGCCATTGCTGCCAATATTTTTTTAGGTGGGTTGAACCCAGAAACAGTTTCAGACGCAGCTTCAATGGCAGCACCCGTTCCAGAATCAAGCAACATCGTTGAATTACCTTTTGAAAAAACAGTTATTGAAGAGGGCGTAGCGGTAGAAGTGACCAGAGTGGTGACGGAGGAAGTTATGGAGGCAACGGCTCTAGAGTCAATGGAAGAGGAGGCTGTTGCTATGGATGAAACGGCCGCTTTTGCAGTACCGCAATCTGCAGGAGGCGCCCTAGAAATGCCGCGAGAAAGTGCTCCTGCGGCTGAGATTCCTGTAGATGGCACGGATATGATTGTGGGGACGACTGAATTTGATGCCGCTGAATTGGCGGCTTCTGATGAGTTGGAGGTCCCTGCGACTGAAACGTTAGCCGAAGACCTGAATGAAGGGGTAACAATTCCACAAGCCGCAGCAACGCAAATCGCAGAACAAGCCGATAGTTATGCGGATGACATACAAACTGATGAGGCTGTGTCAAACCGCGAGAAGCTTAACGTAGCCGCAGATCAATCTTTGTTTACGTTTGATCCTTGGTTGGCTGTGACGTTATTGTTAGGGGTGTTGTTACTGATTCTGTTATTGCTCACCTTTTTTGCTCGTCGTCGATTGTAACTCCCTTATGAATGATAATTTGAGTGCGCCTAAGGACATTGCTTTTTGTGTGCGTTGCGGCAATGGCATGATCACCCGCATGGTGGGGGATCGTCCACGGCGGGCCTGTCCGGAATGTGGCTATGTGCATTTTACTGATCCCAAGGTGGGCGTAGGTGTGCTGGTTGTGGAGGCAGGCAAAGTGCTGCTGGTGCGGCGCAAGATGAATCCAGAGCGTGGTAAATGGAGTATTCCGGCTGGCTTTCTGGATCAGGGAGAAGATCCACAGGCAACGGCCGTACGTGAAGCTTACGAAGAAACCGGATTAACAGTCGTTATTGAAGAACTTGTTGATATTTATCAAAATCCACCGACGCAAGGCGGTGCATCCATCTTTATCCTTTATCGTGCACGCCAAATTGGGGGCAGGTTGCAAGCGGGCGATGATGCAGATGCGGCCGACTTTTTCGCCCCCGATGCCTTGCCAGAATTAGCATTTGAAAGCACCCATGCTGCGCTAGAATTGTTAACCAAGCATAACTATTCAGGTGCTCCGGCCGTGTCTCCTGACCGAGCCGGCTAGCGTTGCGGTGCGGACACCGGCCACAGCCAGAAAGGCTGTATAGTTACAACCAAGCCTAAATAATCATCTACTACAAAAAAGGCCACAAAAAATGATCAATCTTGTTAGTTGGAATGTAAACGGATTACGTGCTGCGCAGCGCAAAGGTTTTTTGGATTGGTTGGCGGATGCCCAACCCGATATTTTGGGTATCCAAGAGACGAAATGCCATCCAGATCAACTTGATGACGTGATGCTCAAGCCACCGGGTTATACAACCTATTGGGCCGCCGCTGAAAAGAAAGGGTACAGTGGCGTTGCTTTGTACAGTAAGAAAGAACCCAACCGTGTGCAAATCGGGCTGGGCATTCCAGAATTTGACCGTGAAGGACGCACGATTGTGGCCGAATATGATGAGTTTGTGTTCATCACGGCCTATTTTCCTAATGGCAGCCGCGACCATCATCGTGTGCCTTATAAAATGGCGTATAAGGCGGCTTTTTTGGATTTTTGTAATGGTTTACGGGCAGAAGGGAAAGCTGTTGTTTTTTGTGGCGATGTAAACACTGCGCATCAAGAGATCGATTTGGCACGGCCGAATCAGAATCAAAAGACAACCGGTTTTTTACCTGAAGAACGTGTCTGGTTAGATGAAATTGTGGCGCAGGGTTATGTGGATAGTTATCGTGCGTTGTATCCAGAGCAGACGGGCGCGTATTCCTGGTGGTCGTATATTGGTGGCGCACGTGGGCGAAATGTCGGTTGGCGGCTGGATTATTTTTTTGTGAGTGAAGAGGTACGGCCGTTAATCGTCGATGCAGCCATTCATACAGATGTGATGGGTTCAGACCATTGTCCAGTCAGCTTGACTTTGTCACATGAAGCATAACTGTTTTTCAGGATGTTTGCTTCAAAGCTATACACTACCTTTGCAGTTTTTTCTTTTTGCCACAGATTATGAATTAAATCTGTGAAAATCTGTGGCTGAAAATTCAGGCCGCAAAGTCAGCGCGTGTGCGTTCTATCTCTACACCCACCGATTCAGTAAAACGTACGGCTCCTGGTTTTTCCAGGCGTACAACAGCGCGTTCGACGGGGAACTCGGACAAAATAATGCGTGCAATGTCCGTCACCAATTTTTCGACCAGGCAGTTGGCTGATTCTTCTACATGTTGGATGACGCGTTGGGTGATTGACTTATAATCGGCCGTGTTAGCAATTTCATCAGACGCTGCAGCAGCACGCATATCGGTATACAAGACCATATTGATTAAAATGTCTTGTTTTTTGACACGTTCTTCAGGATTTATGCCGATAATACCGCGCAACAGCAGGTTTTTGATGATAATTTTGTCTTGAGATTCCATCTGATTATTCTTCGCTTTCAGACTGTTTTGTAGCCAGTTCAGTTTGATACGCAAGCCATTGGCCTACTTCTGTGATTACACGTTCACGGTGAATATCATTAAATGATTCGTGGTAGCCACCTTCGTAGGATATATAACTCTTGTTATCAGAATTGACATTTTCATAGAAATGTGAACTGGCATCAGGGCTTGTAAGCGTATCGGCATCACCATGAATGATGAGCAAGGGTGGTTGGAATTCAGCCGCGTGTTTTTGTGTCCACTCGACGGCCGTTGCCAATTCAGTACTTAATCTTGGTGTGGCTTTGCCATGTACGAGTGGATCGTTTTCGTATGCTTGTACTTCTTTTGTATCTCGTGAAAGTGCTTGTGTATCCAAACCGGCGTTGATGCTAAATGTCGGCCACACATTTGACAATACCTGTCCAATTTTTACTAAAACTGGTGAAACGGGTGGATCCGCTAGGTGTGGGCTGGAGGCAATAACCCCCGCCAAGCCTTCTGGATAATGCAGCCCATAATTAAGGACAATCAGACCCCCCATACTATGCCCAAGCAGAAACAAGGGGCAGTTCGGTTCTTTTTGGGCAATCATCTTTAAATAGGCAGCTACGTCCCCACGAAATTCAGCAAAGGCGTCGATATGCCCTTTTTGGCCATCGGAACGGCCGTGGCCACGTAAATCAAACCCATAAACAGCCATATTGCGGCGCACTAGTTCATTGGCTACATGTGCATAACGACTGCTATGTTCGCCAAACCCGTGTACGAGCGCCACGACAGCTTGCGGCCTGCCTGGCGGATACCAGCTTTGATAATATAACTTGGTCTCATTTACACCGCTGAAATGACCTTCTTGATGTTGCATGCCCATTACTCCTTTTTGAATGCGGAATGTGGATAAAAGCCGTTGATTTTTATTAAAGATACAGTCGAATTTCTGAATTGCGCATACAGTATACACTTTAACGAGAATGGTCGGATTTTGCAATGATCTTTTTTGATGTTTTCACTTTTGGTCTTGGCATCTGGGCTTAAACTGATAGACTGTAGGTTACCACCCATAATTTCCCCAGAATAGCAAGTCAGATAGTTAGCTTGTTAGCTTATGTTGCTAAAGTGCTAACAAGCTGAATTGCTGCTTGTTTTATCAATACATTTAATAAGGAAAACATTATGGCCGAAAAAAATGCTTACAAAAATCAGGCAATGGCTTATCGTCATCGTTATCAAGGACTTGTGTCCGTGCGGAGTAAAGTGCCTGTGCGTGATAGTCACATGCTCAGCCTGGTTTATACGCCTGGTGTCGCAGAACCATGTCTTGAAATCGCACGCGATCCGCTCCGTTCATTTGATGTCACTTGCCGTGGCAATACCATTGCGATTGTTTCTACTGGCTCATCTGCCTTCCAGTTGGGCAATGTAGGGCCTGAGGCTATTTTACCGATTCTGGAGGGAGCGGCCGTTATAGTCAAAAACTTCGCTGGTGTCGATGCCCTGCCGCTTGCTATTAAGACGAAACGCATTGATGAATTAGTCGATACTGTTCTCAACCTTGCGCCTACTTTTGGAGCGATATGTTTAGAGGATATTCTTTCCCCTGGTAGTTTGTCGGTCACTAATCGGTTGGAACGAGCCCTCAATATCCCCGTTGTGAATAACCATCGTGAAGGAGTTGCCATTGGCGTATTAGCGGGCTTGATCAATGTGGCGCGGTTCACAGGCAAAAAATTATCCGAAATGCGCATTGTGATAAATGGCGCCGGTGCGGCTGGCTTGGGGTCCGCTTTTTTGCTCTATCGGTATGGGGTAAAAAACACAATTGTGTGTGATAAGGCCGGCGCTATTTACAAATATCGTCCGCATGACATGAACTGGGCTAAGTGGGAAATCGCTAAAGTTAGTAATCCTGACGGTGAAAAAGGCAGCTTGGAAGAGATGCTGAAAGGGGCGGATGTATTTATCGATTTTGCGGCTGGCTCTAGCGGCTTTACGCCTGAAATGTGTGCGAGTATGGCTGATTCGCCGACATTGTTCTTGTTTGGTATGCCATTGGATATCAAACCGCAAGAAGCTTATCGGGCAGGTGCGGCAGTTGTAGCTACTTCGCAATCAACCTATCCCAATCAAATGGATATCGCGATTGTTGTACCAGGGATATTTCGTGGTCTGTTAGATGTGCGTGCTGTTACGTTTTCTGTTGCGGCGCAGCTTGCCGCCGCTGAAGCAATTGCAAATATCATCTCAGATGAAGAGCTTCATGCGAACTATATTTTCCCACGTATGTTTGATTATCGTGTTGCGCCTGCCGTAGCAGCGGCCGTTGCTGAAGCCGCCATTGCTGGGGGTCATGCCAAACGCAAAAATATCACCCCTGAGGCAGTTGCCGAGAAAACCTGGGCCTTTATTTATGAAGGTAAACGGCCGGTTCCCGATAAAAAAGAAGAACGGGAGATGAGCTTTGCGGAGGAATCGCTGGAGTTACATGAACGTTTCCAGGGTTTGTTGGAGATCAACAATAATATCCCCGTGAAGGATGAGTTTATTCTCAAACAGTTTTACCTGGTTCCGGGTGCATTAGAGCCAGTCAAACTCATTCGGGATGATCCACAAAAAGTGTTTGAAATGACGGTGCGCGGGAACCTCGTGGGGAGTGTCAGCGATGGGAGTGCCGTAGTAGGGTTGGGTAATATTGGTGCGCGTGCAGCACTGGCTGTTATGGAAGGCAAAGCGATTTTGTTCCATACATTTGCGGGTGTTGAAGCATTCCCGATTTGCCTCAATACACAAGACCCCGACGAGATTATCGAGATTGTCAAACGGCTTGAGCCTACGTTTGGCGGTATTAATCTTGAAGATATTAGTGCACCACGCTGCTTTTATATTGAAGAAAGACTCAAAGCGGAGACCAATATCCCGATTTTCCATGATGATCAACACGGAACGGCCGTTATTGTGTTGGCTGGTCTCATGAATGCAGCCCGTTTGACGGGTAAGTCGATTGGTGAGTTGTCTGTGGTGGTCAATGGCGCTGGTGCCTCTGCGATCGCCGTCACCAAACTGTTAATGGCCATGGGCTTGCAGGATGTTGTTTTATTGGATCGTCGTGGCGCGATATACAAAGGTCGTCGTGCGGGTATGAATCCGATCAAAGAGCAAATGGCAGAAATAACTAATTTGGACAAGATCAAAGGGGATCTAAATACAATTGTGCAAGGGCGAGATGTGTTCATTGGTCTCTCTGCGCCGGGTGTTTTGACACAAGATATGATTCGATCCATGGCAGATGATCCTATTATTTTCGCCTTGGCGAATCCGACACCAGAGATTATGCCAGATTTAGCTGCTGAGGCTGGCGCTGCAATTGTGGCTACCGGACGGAGTGATTTCCCTAATCAGGTGAACAACTCACTCGCATTTCCTGGCATTTTCCGCGGTGCTTTAGATACACGGGTTACAAATATCACCGATGGTATGAAAATCGCTGCGGCTAAAGCAATCGCTGGTTTGGTAGACGCGAAAGAATTGCGCTCAGATTGGATAATTCCGAAGGGAACTGATTTCACGGTTGCACCGGCTGTCGCTGAAGCGGTGGCGCGTGAAGCGATTGAATCCGGTGAAGCACGAGTGCAGCTCGATCCGGCTGCTGTCGCAGCTAAAGTGCGTCAATTTGTTTACGAGACGTCTGGTTGATTGGGCATTGCATAAAGTGGCAAAGCCACAATCAAAAAGTCTTGACGACATGGATAAAAGAAAACGGAGATATATATTTTGATAAATCTACGGTTCCTTTTATCCGTGTCACCATAAGTTAACTTGCATGGTGCCCATTTTGCGGGCAAACCCTGCGTTGCGTATCTGGAGAACATTACATATTACACAGAACACAATAGGTCAAACTCCGCAAAACCCCCAAGCGCATATTTTATTAGAGGAATTCACCACCATCTATAGGGATAATTACACCTGTAAGAAAATCTTGATGCAGTAAGTGTAATACGTTTGTGGCGACGATTTCGGCGCTGCCATGACGGCGTAGCGGTACCCGTTCTTGCGCGATTTTTTCAAGATGGCTTGAATCGGCTCCCGGTGGGGGCAAAATAGCACCCAACGCAACGCCATTGACTGTGATGCGTGGTGCGACTGCATGGGCCAGCGTGGTGGTCATTTGCCACAACCCGCCTTTTGTTAATCGATAAACAAAATGATCGGGTTGGTTATTGCGTAAACGGGCATCAAGAATGTTGATGATTTTCCCGCTTTTATCTGCTGGTAGTTGTTGTGCGAAGGCTTGGCTCAGGAAAAAGGGGGCGCGCAGATTGATGGCAAAAAGTTTCTCCCACAATATTGCATCGGTAAATTCAAATGTGTCCTCTTCGGGGAAGATAGCTGCACTGTTGACGAGGATGTCAATGTGGCCAAAGTGGGCAACGGCCGTTTCTATAACTGTCGCCACAGCTTCCGAATCAGCGAGGTTTGCACTATAGGTTTCTGCACGTACCCCTTTGGCGATGGCATCTTGTTGGGTTTGTTGGGCTGGTTGCGCGGAACGGCCGTAATGGATAAAAACATCACAACCTGCTGCTGCCAATGCCAATGTGATTGCACGCCCGACGCGTATCGCACCACCAGTAATCAGTGCAGTTTTGCCTTTTAAATTCATTAGGTTTTCCTTCAGATAGATACCTATCTAAACTTGCTCTGTGAAGCTTTGGGTAAATGTGGTCAAGCGACTTGTTACTCAGGGGATTTGCCAGCCACCGTGTCGCCAGGGTTTACAAAGCTTGCGAATTCGGGCAATGCCGTGGTGTTACGCATACGCAAGCGTGACCATTCAAAGCGATCGTCGAAACCGTGCCATTGGCCGCCAGCTGTAGTGACCGCCCCCCAAAAATCTAATTCACTGAGAACTTCGAGTGTTGTGTCATCGTAGCGGCCACCCGGATAACAAAAATAACGGGGTGTATAGCCGATGTGAGCCGCGATTGTTTCTTGTGCTCCCAAAATCTCGTAAATAATGTAATCGCGTTCTTGTCCACTTAAATCAGGATGTGTTTTGGAGTGTGGTTCGATGCGCATACCAGCCGCCGCCATCTCCTCGGCCATCTGCCAGGTCATGTACTCTTCAAATCCTTTGTCGATAAATTCCGTGACAACAAAAAAAGTAGCTTTCTGTCCAAATTCTTGCAGGATAGGGAATGCATTTTCGTAATTGTCTTTGTAGCCGTCGTCTAGGGTAATGATGACGGGTTTGTCGGGTAGCTCTTTCTTGGCAGTAATCGCTTGTGACAGATCGTAGAGATCGATGGTTTCGTAGCCGTTTTCAGCCAGATAGGCCATTTGAGCGCGAAAATCATCGGGGCTGACAGAAAGGTCTAGGCGGTATTTGTCGGCATCTTCAGGCGGCACGCTGATGTAATGGTACATCAATATGGGCACTTTCAATGTCCAACTATACACGCCTTGCGGGGTGGGTAATGGGGGTGGATTGGTGGCGGTTGCGGTAGGCGCGGGGATGGTTGGAACGCTTGTGTTCAGCGGCGTCGCAGTGGCCGTTTCTGTCGGTGACAGGGTGATTGTCGGAATAGTTGTGAGCGTTGGTAGTGGAGTCGTTGTATTGGTTATTGTAGGGGGCGGCTGGGTGGGGGTATTATTGGTTTGGCTGATAGCAACGGCCGTTGCTTCTATAGTTGGCGTTGCGGGGCTCCCTACTGTAGGAGAACATCCAAATAAACCAAAACTTAGCAAGATAAGCAAAAAGAACCATCCTAAAAAACGTTTGGTCTGGTTTCTAGGTATTGTTTTTAGGGGGGGGGATTGTTTCATGTATTCCATTGTGTGAGAGAATATCGGAGGGATGATTGTGCGTCAAGCAATTTAAAGAACTCTCAATTACCGTCTATTTCGGGATTCTGATATACTGCCGACCGGAAACAAGTAGGTAAATTGAGTATTTGTAACTTTGTGATGAAAAACATTATCTCAGGAAAAATATCCGGTGGGTGAAACGGACAGCGACGAAAAAGCCCTAATTGAACGCGCAAAAACAGATAACGAAGCCTTTGGGCTGTTGTATGAGCGTTATGTTGATCGCATCTATAACTATGTTTACTATCGCACTGGCAATGTAGCTGATGCTGAAGATCTGACGGCGCGTATATTTGAACGTGCCATGAAACATATTGGCAATTATCGCGATCAAGGCGTGCCATTTTCTGCTTGGCTGTATCGCATTGCCCATAACTTGGTAGCCAATTTCCACCGTGACCGCAGTCGCCGCAAGATGATTTCCATTGATGATGTAGGTCAATGGGTGATTGATGATCATGGCCCTGAATTTTCGGCACAGTTAATGGAAGACAAAGCTGCGCTGATTACGTCTATCCAGCGTTTGCCAATGGAACGTCAGGAATTGCTGCGTCTAAAATTTATCGATCGGCTATCGAATGCAGAAATTGGGGCTATTATGGGGCGCAGTGAAGGCGCGATCAAATCGCTCTACCATCGCACATTGCTTGCACTGCGTGAAGATATGGTCGGTATAGATTATCAACCGCCCCAAAAAAGAGGGAATTTATTGATACGGCCGTTTCTTCGCAACTAACAATTTTTAGAGCCATTTTGTTTCCCAAACCTGCCTCGAATCACACATATCACACGAATTAAATTTGTGAAATTCGTGGCGAAAAGAACTTTATTGCATTCCCGTGTTTTTGTCGCATATTGACATTGTGCTAGAATACACAAAGGGAAATTTTTTACCCAAAATTCATTGAGGAAATGGAGAAAATCTCTTGAGTAAATCAGAATCGAGCAAGATTTGGATAGCGGTAATTGGTATCCTCGTTATCAGTGGTCTGGTAGCCGCTATGTGGCCCTTACTCTCTAGCTTGGGACCATCAGGACCATCAGGCGTTCCTGTCGAAATTGGAACTGTTACGATCCGTATTCCACCAATTCCAGCAATTGGCTTTGAAGGGTTCAGTACCGAGATCAACAGCTTTATATTGATGATTATCCTGGCTGTTGTCATCATCGGTTCTGTAATTGTTGCTGGTGTAATAATTACTTTGATTATGCGCCTGATATCCCGTTTTATTTCTAAAACAGAGGCCGATGAAAGTTATCAACAAAAATCTGCCGAACTAGAAAAAAGTGAAAATAGCAAATTGAAAGCGAAACAAAGCGGACATGAAGCATTCAAAGAACAAAAACGCGATTATACACACTGGGCAGTTATTGCGACATCTGGTGCGATATTGTTGTTTGTTGCTATCTTTGGGTTCCTGTTTAGCAGTACGCTATTTCCGACGAGACAAATTGTTGAGAATGATGAGATATTCAATATTGGATTAATTATTACTGGGGTTTTCTTGTTGGTAACATTATTATTGTTGCTTTTCCGCATGAACCCCAAAAAAATAGCCGCAGTAGATGAGACAGATAACGCTGGTTTTCCTTGGGAAACAATCGCTGTTCTCCTCACCGGTGTCATCGTGCTTGGCCTTGGCATTGGATTAATGATTTATTTCAATACTGGTTAAAAAGACGAATGGAAGGGGAGCCGTCGCTTTTAAGTTGGTGGCGTAATTAGGCGTAAGTAAAACGTCAACGGTAGGTGGTCAACGGCCGTATCTATAAACGGCGATCACTTTTTTCGCGACAAATGAGCAGGGGAAAAAAATGAGAAATGGAAAACACTTTATAATAGTAGCTGTTTTAATTGTGATTAGCACAATTTCACTACGGCTCTTGTTTACATGGATGTTTGCATTGCCGATTGCTGCGAGCTCACAATCCGTGCCGATAGACACCATGTTTAATGCGCACTTCTGGATGATCGCCTTCCTCTTCTCCCTTATTATGGTCATCATGTTATATTCGGCCGTCGTTTTTCGCCGCAAACCTGGCGATGAAGAAGATGCCGTGCCAGTGCATGGTAATACGGCCTTGGAGATTGGTTGGACAATAATTCCGACCTTTGTTGTTATCGGGTTTGGCATTTGGGGTGCCTTTACATTAAACGCGCTCACAACACCCAATCCCGAAGAAATTGTGATCGAAGTTGTTGGTCGTCAATGGTCTTGGACATTTTCCTACCCAGAACACGGCGATTTTAATTCAACCGAATTGGTGCTTCAAAAAGATCAACCGGTTTTGCTAAGCATGAATTCAGACGATGTATTGCACTCTTTCTGGGTACCGGAATTCCGTGTTAAACAAGATTTGGTGCCTGGACGGGTTACAGTTTTACGCATTACGCCTACGGTAGAGGGTGATTATAAGGTGCGTTGTGCCGAGATTTGTGGTTTGGATCATGCGCTTATGCAGGCGCCAGTCCGGGTTGTGTCTGCTGAAGAATTTGATGCTTGGGTCGCAGAAAAACAGGCTGCACCCAAGTTCGCCGAAATGACTCCTGAAGAGCGGGGTGCGCTATGGCATAGTCCAGAAGGGTTTGCTTGCTCTGGCTGTCATAGTTTAGATGGCGCTCCAGGTGCTGGACCGACATGGCTGGGCATATACGGCCGTCAAGAAGCCCTCGCTGATGGCACAAGTGTCACCGTTGATGATAGTTACATCAATGAATCTATCATAGACCCCAATGCGCGAATCGTTGAAGGGGTTTGTTGCCAATGTGATGCCCCAAATATATGTAGACTCATTTGCCGAAAAAGAGGCTGAAATTCTAGCTAATGAAGGTGTTGAGATTGATATCATCGCCGACTTAATCGCTTTTATGCAGACTTTAGAAGAGTAATTAGTCTGAAATAGAGGAGAAAGTTATGCCGTTTATTGTAAAAATTGTGCGATCAAAAGTTTTCGATGCTCTCATGGGTGCCATTTTGGGCATTGTTATTGGGCTCATCGTTACAGCAATCATTTGGATTATTGTCGTTGGTATTGGCGAGATGTTGCCTCCCTTCTTGGTAACTTTTGGTGTGCCCGTTATTGGAATCCTGATCGTTTTGGGACATGCCATCATTGGCTTTGGGTCTGGTTTGGGAATGTTTCATGGCACCAGCCTAGGACGTTTTCTCTATTACGGTTCAGCAACTGGTTATTTCCGTGGAATTCTGGGACAGATCATTGGCACCTTGTTGGGAATGAGTTTGTTCAATTTATTCCTGGCAGCGAAAGGGGCGAGCGAACCCTTTTTAAACGAACAGGCATTGGTTTTTGGTGGCATCATCGGTGTAATCAGCTTTGTGATGGGCACAGGGGCGCTGACCGATTGGATGTTGTGGATCGGTGGCAACCCAACCAAATTGCGACATGGTGCGCCAGAAGGTAAGCCAGCATGGTTCCGCTACTTTACTGTGGATGTCAATCACAAAGTAATCGGTATTCAATATGGTGTGACAAGCCTTTTTGTTTTGTTAGTCGGTGGCATATTTGCACTTATTTTCCGCATTGAACTAGCCCAGCCAGGCATGCAGTGGCTTACGAATGATCAATATAACACGCTCTTTAGTGCCCATGGCATCGTTATGATTGTCAGTATGCTTATGGGCGTTGGCGCAATGGTCAACTACCTTGTTCCGCTCATGATTGGTGCTTCAGATATGGCTTTCCCGCGCCTGAATGCCTTTAGTTACTGGGTTGGGCTTCCATCCGTATCATTGGTTTTGGCCGGTATGGCTTTGGGTGGATGGGACACGGGGTGGGTTGGCTATCCAACTTTGAGCTTGTTTACACCTGAAATTGGCGTTGTGCTTTTCCTGATGGGCTTTTGGATTAATGGGTTTTCCTCCATTGCTAGTGCCATTAATGTGCTTGTTACAACCATGACCATGCGTGCGAAAGGCATGTCGCTGTTCCGTATGCCGATTTTTGTTTGGGGCGCTCTGGCAGCATCCCTTATTCAATTTTCCGCTACCCAGACAGTTGGTATGGCTCTGACAATGACACTTTTAGAACGTGTCTATGGGCTGGTCTTCTTCAATCCAAATTTAGGTGGCAACCCAATTCTTTATCAACATGTATTCTGGTTCTATTCGCATCCGGTCGTTTATCTGTTTGTTTTGCCGGGCCTTGGCGTTATCAGCGAATTGCTGCCGGTCTTTGCACGTAAACCGTTGTTTGGCTATCGTTGGATCGCGCTTTCTAGCTTCGGCATTGCCTTGGTTGGTTTCCTGGTGTGGGCACATCATATGTTCACATCCGGCATGGATGATGCCTTGCGCGTTCCGTTTATGATGGCGACAATGTTGGTAGCAGTGCCTACTGGGGTTAAGTTCTTTAGTTGGGTGGCAACACTTTGGGGCGGTAAGCTTTCCTTCGAGACGCCAATGCTCTTTGTATTAGGGGCTATTTCAGTGTTTTTAATTGGTGGTGTGACGGGTCCGATTTTGGGTACCGTACCGACTGATTTGCATTTACATGATAGTTACTGGATTGTAGGTCATTTCCATGCGACGATGTTTGGGGGGTATATCTTCCCCTTCTTTGCAGCTTTGTATTATTGGTATCCTAAGATTAGTGGCCATATGTACAACGAGAAATTGGGCAAATTGCATTTTTGGTTGATGGTGCCTGGTTTTTGGGTAATGAGTTTCGGCCAGATGAGCATCGGCATTATTGGTATGCGCCGCCGTATTGCGGATTATGATCCGTCTTTAGGCGTTGAGAATACCCAAATATTGATTACGTTGGCGGCATTTGTGATTGGTTGGTCAGTGTTGATCATGATCTACAATTTCATATCAAGTGTACGCAGGCAACCGGTGGCCGCCACCAATCCGTGGCACTCCCGTTCGCCAGAGTGGCAAATACCTTCACCTATTCCCGAATTTAATTATGACACACCGATTGAGGTGGTTGGCCGCCCATATGATTATGGGCTCGAAGGGGCGCCTTATCTAAAAATGACACCAGCTCCTTCTGGTGACTGATTGAGCTAAAACGCAGAAAGGAGAAAATTGGCATGAATGGAAATAAAGCGAAAGCAATGCGACGCGGTTTGATAACATTTCTAGCCTTGCTTGTGTTAACAGTTGTGGAATATTTTATAGGCATCCAAGCAAATGCTTCGATTGTGTTGCTGTTTGTGATTGCGCTAGTAAAGGCAGCTTTGATTATCCAGGTTTTTATGCACATTTCGCGTTTGTGGCGTGAGGAGGAGCATTAATGAGCAGTGTAACTGTCAATCATGATCACGACATCCACGATGAGCATGATCACGAACCGCCTTATGAAACTCAGCTAAAAAGTAATCGACTGGGTTTATGGCTGTTTTTATTTTCGGAGATATTTTTATTTGGTGCGTTGCTGACGGGTCGTTATGTATTATGGGGTGCCCACAGGCCTGACCTCAGTCAGTTTGTGGGCCTAGTTGCGACCATTGTTTTGTTGTTTAGCAGTTTGTTTGTTTATCGTGGGGAAACTGCGATGGGCGCTGGTGACAGCAAGTCGATGATGCGCAATTATTTGGTTGCGGCCTTTTTGGGCACGGTTTTCTTATTCAGTGTTGTTATTTTTGAATGGAATATTTTTGGCTTGCATGCGAATATTGGCGGCATTGAACTGTTTGGCCATTTGACGATTTCAGATGGAGTTGAATCGGGTATTTTCTTTGCGATGACTGGTTGGCATGCGCTGCATGTATTGAGTGGTATCTTCTTGTTATTGGTGGCGTGGAATAACGCCCGTAAAGGCACGTACACGCGCGAACGACATTGGGGCGTTGAGGGTATAGCTATTTATTGGCATTTTATCGATTTGGTTTGGGTTTTCTATTATCCGGCACTATATTTGATGGGAACAACGTTCTAAAATAACCAATAGATTTTTGTTGAGTTTATTGCGTATTTCGTATACCGTGGGCGTGCTTTTTGTCCTACACAATACGAAATACGCAATATCTGTTTAAGTAGGGATTTCCGCCACGAATGATATGAATTTTACGAATTTAGGCCGTTTTATTTTGTGTAATTCGTGGTAGATTTTTTCTGATTTATCCAGGTTAGGGGAGCAAGTTCATAAGCATGGATCCAATAACCAAAGCAGTTTTATTATCATGGAACTGGCGTTGGGATGTCACCCTGATATTAATCGTGCTAGGGGCTTTGTACTTGGCTGGCTGGCTGCGTTTACGGAAACGTACACAAATCAGCCGACGTAGAAATCGGCCTCATTTGGTGGTTTGGTGGCGTTTGATTGCCTATGAAACTGGGCTGATTTTGGTGGGGATAGCGCTGATGTCACCCATTGATGTGTTGGGCCAGCAGTTGTTCTTCATGCACATGATCCAACATTTGTTGTTGATTATGATCGCGCCCCCCTTGTTAATGATTGCAAATCCGATGCCTTTTTTATTATGGGGCTTACCGACAAAATGGCGACGTAAAGCTGGTCGGGTGTTGGGTTATCTTTTGCATCGCGAGAGCCATACGCGCAATCTGGTAATTAAACTAACTGCGCCAGGTATCATCTTTATGTTTTGGGTTATTTCGGTGTTCGGCTGGCATGATCCCATGCTTTATAATGCGGCGTTGCAATATGAGATTATCCACGATATTGAACATATTTTCTTTTTTGCAGCAGGTATGTTGTTTTGGTGGCTTGTGACGGGGGCTGGGCCGCATTTGCATAAACAGTTTGGTATTGTGGCGCGCATTGTTTTTGTGTTAGCGGCCGTTCCTCCGAATATGCTTTTGGGCGTTGTATTGGCTTTTGCTTCTGAAGCGATTTATTCTTATTATGAAAGTGTACCCCGTTTGTGGGTGAATAATGCAGTGACTGATCAGACAATTGGCGGGGTTATCATGTGGATTCCCGGTAGTATGATGTACATCATCGCGGCATTAATCTTGTTAACACGCTTGGTCGAGCAGGAAAGTTACAAACCGCCCCTCGATGAAAAACAGTGGGGGTCTGATGATGCGATGGCTGCGCCGGGGATTGGGCATGAGAAGTAAAGGATATTCGCCACAGATTGCACAGACATATACTGAGCAAAGACGAAATAGTATACAGATTTTGGTGGGTTGTTGATGAAATTGGTTAGGGCTTTATTTAGTCGTCGTTGGTGGTGGGTGACGCTGCTTGTGATTGGGGTGATGCTTTTGTTAGCACGTTTGGGTGTGTGGCAGTTGGATCGTTTGGATGAACGTCGGGCTGAGAATGTGCAGAAGGCGGCTGTGTTGGCTTCTGAGGTGTTGGATTTGAATACAGCCACTTCGACATTACTCAGTGCAGACATGCTGCCTCCAGACCTCGCATCTCTCGAAAACCGCAAGGTGAGCGCCAGTGGTGAATTTGATTTTGAAAACCAAATTATTCTCAAGGTGCAAAATTGGCAAGGTCGAGCCGGCGTACATTTGATTACGCCTTTGGTGTTAGATGGGGGTGAAACGTCTGAATTGAGTGACACCGATGTAGCTGTTCTTATTGATCGTGGTTGGATTCCAGATGCCGATAATACTGCAGAGGCTCTACGCAAATATGATGTACCGAACCCCCAAAATATAGATGGGTTTGTCGCTATGTCCCAAACGCTTTCAGGGGGAAGAGGCACGATACCTGAAGATGCTGAAGCCGAATGGTATCGTGTGGATATTGAGGCCATTGAACCGCAAATGCCTTATTCCTTGTTACCGATTTATTTATTACAAGCGGCAGAAGGGAATGATGCTTTGCCCTATCGCGAAGACCCAGAGATTGATTTATCAGAAGGTAATCATTTGAGCTATGCAATGCAATGGTTTATTTTCTCGATTGGATTGGGGATAGGTTATTTAGCATTTGTGTATACTCAAGAAAAAAAGAGCCATGCAGAAGATTGATCTGCGTATTGGCCGATTTGTCATTAGCGTTGTTGTCTTAATGATTTTATATGCGGTGGGAATACGGCCGTTGCTGGCACATGGTGGTGGTGAACTTGTTGCCGGCCTAGAACCTGCTGGTCCGTATGCAGTATCCTTGTGGATCAATCCGCCGCAGCCGCGTGTTGATGAACCAGTACATTTTACAGTGGGCGTATCTTCTTTAGCAGACGGGAACCCGGTCTTGGATGCTGAAGTGTTGGTGGAGATGCAATTGGTGGAAGATGAAACGTCTGCTCCGACATCGCTCAGTACAAGCGTTGCTGCCGCAGCCACAACCGCACAATCTACAAACAAACTGTTTTATGAAACCGATTTAGATGTAGAATTTATTGGCACCTACGACACCACAATTAAAGTTCAAGGCGAACAAGGGCAGGGCGATATTTCTGTATCTGTCTTGGTTGCCGAAGCAAATCCAATCAATTGGTTGTGGGTTGGATTGTTAGGTCTGGGTTTTGCCCTCATTTTTGTTTTTTTCCAAGCGCGTAGGCAGAAATCTGGATTATGAGAACGTTTTCGTGAAATCGTTACATTAATTCACACTAAACCCGCGGGCAAATAGGTGGCAAACAGGTGACATCCTGCTAAAATCAAAAAATCTGAATTTCTGGGGGAAATGTAAGGGTGCATCCTGACAAAAAACATTAGATAGGGGACGATAGTTTCGATGGCTGAAACAACAAAATTTGTCCACTATTTTGAGAGGTAAAGTTAATGCGCATACTTCCACGCATCCGTGAAGGTTGGTCAACAGTACTCATATTGCTTGGCATGTTGTTAATATCCTCAATTGCCTTGCGTGAAACCGAAATCATTGGTGGTCTGCAGATCATTCCCCTCGTGACCGTATTGGCATTTTTTGCCGGTTTTTTTCTTGCCAAAAGCCATTTTGGCGATTCTACCGCTCATATATTCTCCTTAATTTATGGTTTATTTGTGCTGTTTGTGTTGGTAGGATTGATTTTGCCTGGCGATCTTACCTGGCGTGAACGTGTGGCGGATATTTTATTGCGCCAAGGCGACTGGCTGCGCAAAGCAATTGACGGCGGTACCAGTCGCGACGGTGTTATATTCGTTATTCAAACAACAATGGTTTATTGGTTGATTGGTTATACAGCCGCCTGGTATACCTTTCGTGAGTCTCGTATCTGGCGTGTGGTGATCCCCAGCGGCATCGTACTCCTGAGTGTTGTCTATTATTATAATGGCCCCAAACCTCTCCCTCTTTACTTAGGCGCCTATGTGTTGTTAGCGCTGCTCTTCATCGTGCGCACCCATTTGACCTCACAGGAGGACCAGTGGCGTTCAGCTTCAGTACGTTATGAACGTGGCATCTGGTTTGATTTCTTGCGTGCAGGTTTCATAGCTGCGGCTTTGATCTTATTTCTTTCCTGGAGTTTGCCGTCGCTTTCAGCTAGTCCACTTTCGCCCAGCGCTTTGGGGCGTGCTGGTGGTCCCTGGCGCGAATTCCAAGATACGTGGACGCGTTTATTTTCTTCCTTGCGCTCGTATGGTTCTGCAACCAGCGATCCTTATCAGGATACACTTGTGCTAGGTGGACCGCGTACAGTGGGCAGTACGCCCATTATGGATGTGTTTGTGGATGAGCGTTTGGCTTCGGTTTATTGGCGTGCTGTCGTTTATGATACATATGAAAATGGATTGTGGTCTTTGCAACAAGATAACGAGACGACATTGCATTATCCCGATGACGGACCATTTGCTTTGCCAATAACCAATGCACGTCAGGATGTGACCCAGACTGTCTTGAATTATCTGCCCAATTCTAGCTTTTTATATGCCGCACCCGATGTTGTGGAAACGGATCGGCAGATATTTGTGGATGCGGGTGTTACCGACCAAGGACAGCAGTTGGTAACGGCCGTTCGTTCGCGCTACCTATTGCGCCAGCAAGACAGTTATGAGGTCACATCAAGCGTGTCAACGGCCGATGCACAAAGCTTACGAAATGCATCTACTACCTATCCCAATTGGGTAACTGACTATTATTTACAACTGCCTGACACAATCACGCCCGAAACATTGGCATTGGCAGAAGAGGTGGCAGGACCCTACGATAACGCATTTGATAAATCCATCGCCATACGTGATTATTTGCGCGAAGCCATTACCTATAATGACCAGATTCCAGCTCCGCCAGAAGGGGTCGATCCGGTACATTACACGTTGTTTGAAAGTCACGAAGGATATTGTAACTATTATGCATCGGCCATGGCACTCATGCTGCGTTCGCAGGGGATTCCGGCACGTGTTGCCAGCGGTTTTGCGCAAGGCGAATTCAACGAAGACAATAATGCTTACCGTGTGCGCGCTAGTAATGCCCACACTTGGACAGAAGTTTATTTCCCAGAGTATGGTTGGATTCAATTTGAGCCGACAGCCTCAATTCCGACTGTCGATCGCGCCGCGACTGGCGGTGGTGGTGATCCATTCGCACCTTTGCTAACTGATGAAGAGCGTGAGCGCGAACAATTAGGTGCAGATTTAGAACTACCAGATGAAGAAGTTGATCTGGATGCATTGTTGAATGAAAACGATCCGCAGCAGCGCTCTGCAACAACCCTAAATGGCTTTCCGATTTGGCAGGCTATGGGGGCCGTGCTGATTTTGCTATTGGCTGGCGTTGTGATGTTTGTTGCCTACGAGATGAATAAACGTGTTGAGGGTGATGTGGATCGTAGTTATGAGCGTTTAGGTTTTTGGGCACGCTGGATGGGTGTTTTCTTCCGTCCGACACAAACGCCTTATGAACGTGCCGATATGTTGACAACGGCCGTTCCGCAAGGCCATGAACCAATTCGTAATTTAACACGCCAATTTGTCCACAAACAGTTTGGTCCCAATCATGATACTGATGACGAGTTTAAACCTCGGGATGAATGGCGTTCCTTGCGCCCCATGCTCATTCGCGAAAGCTTAAAAGCACGCTTTCACAAAATGCGGAAGCGGCTAAACCGTAATTAAAACGTGGACAGAAGGGAATTTGAATAGGGGAAAGATTTGTCAAGTTTTTTGACTCAGTCCAGCCGCAGTAGAAACTTGACAAATCTGAAATCTTCCGTTTGTGCTTGTCAAATTGTTAATGTAACCAGATTTTCACAGATATTGCCCTGTGTGCTCTTGCAAACCCCCTGACTCTGATATAAGCTTGGCGGCATGAATCGGCAAGTGGACACGTCCTCCAATGACACAATCATTCAATCTACATCAGACCTCACAAGGTTGCGCAATCTGATAGAGCAGCTCAACCAAATTGTGAGCCGACATCGCTCAGCAACGGCCGTATCTACAAATAAAACGAAGATTACTGCACTGCGTGAAAATAGTGAGATCACACGGTTATTGGTGTATGCGCAGCGCACGATAGAAGACCTGGAAAAACGCTTGCAAGCCCAAGCTGCCGAACGCCGTCAATTAAGAGCATTACAAGATGTGGGTGCGGCCGTAAATTCCTCGCTTGAACTGGAACAAGTTCTCAATGGCGTGATGGACGTGATCATTAAGCTAACCAACGCCGAACGTGCGATGTTGCTGCTAAAAAACGAAAAATCAAATCGGTTGGATGTGCATGTTGCGCGTAATATGGATCGCGAAACCATCGAGAAATCGGAATCGTTTAAGATTAGCCGCAGCATTGTTCGGCGTGTACAACGCACGGGTGAACCGGTTGTGACCATGAACGCTCAGGAAGACGAGCGTTTTGCGACCCAACAAAGCATCATCAGCTACAAATTGCGTTCGATCCTCTGTGTTCCCCTGAAAATCAAAGAAAATATCACCGGTGTGATTTATGCCGACAATCGAATTGCTGCGGGCATCTTCGCCGAGCCAGACCGGGATCTCTTGGCGGCCTTTGCCAACCAAGCGGCCGTG
>CAYGMR010000013.1:22542-28949 GCA_964350725.1 uncultured Ardenticatenaceae bacterium
GAAATCACCGAGATGAAAGAGCTGATGGATACTGTTTTTGCCTCCATTGCCAGCGGCGTCATTACGATCGATGAATCCGACCGCATCGCCCTTTATAATCAAGCGGCTGAGCGCATTTTGGGCGTGGATGCGCATTCGGTTTTGCACAATGCGTATCAGCAAGTATTACAGACTTTGGGCTTGCCAGTAGGGGCGATGGTGCGTGAAGTCAAAACCAACGGTGGCACCCAAAATACAGAGCTAGACATTCATGTGGCCGAACGCCTGGCGGCGACAACACTGAACATGACCTTTTCCCCTTTACGTGATAACCAGGGTGTGGCCATGGTATTGGACGATATTTCAGAAAAGAAACGCCTAGAAAGTGTGCGGCGCTATCTGCCACCCAAACTAGTTGACCAGGTGCGTGACCTGGATGCGGCCCAGAGACCCCAACGGCGCGTGATGACGGTGATGTTTGCTGATGTGCGTGGGTTTAGCACCATGAGTGAATTTTTAGACCCTGAAGAGTTGATTCAAATCATCAATAAATATTTTACGGTAGCTGTGGGAGCCATTACACGTTATCAAGGGTTAACCGATAAGTTTATGGGTGATGCGGTCATGGCATTGTTTAACACACCGCTAAATCCACAAGATGATCATGTTTTACGTGCCATACAAACAGCTTTGATGATTCGGCGTGACACGGCCGATTTTTATGACAGCCTTTCAACCGCGACGCAGCAGCTGCATTTTGGTATTGGCATTCATACGGGTGAGGCTGTGGTTGGCAATGTGGGCAGCCATTTGCGCAAAGATTATTCTGCTATTGGTGATGCTGTTAACCTTGCCAAGCGTTTGCAGGAAGTGGCTAAACCAGACCAAATCATTATTAGTGAACATATCTACCAACAGTTATCCGATCAAATTGAAGTAGAGGCGATGTCCGCAGTCCAAGTGAAAGGGCGTAAAACATTGGAACAAATTTATGCGCTCACTGCAATGAAGCTTTCAAATTAATTTCCCCCAAAGTTCTTACTATTTTATAGATTATGCGGTATCTTCTCAATATTGAGATGTATATTATGCGCTTCTCCCTAGCACTTTGAGGATGGAGTTGCTTGTTTCCAGGATGGTGAAGTGATGAATTCTATCAAAAATAAAACCAAGAAATTGCATTTGAGCTTGCTACTTTTGCTAGCTTTATTGATTGTTGGACTTTTGGCAATTAATGTCCGAATGCCTGTGTTGAACGCCGATGAAGCGGCCGTTTCTTTGGCTGCAGAAACCAATCAACCTTATTCTGTAGTGAAACTCCCGCCAGAAGCACTTACCCTCTCCACCCCATTAAAATACGACACAATTCATTCAATTTCTCATCCTAAAATGGATGCCAGTCTCTATCAGTTGACAACGGCCGTTTCTCTTCAAGACGTACATAAATTGGCTGAAAATAGTGGTGTGCGTTTAGAAGGTAATCAGGTCCAAGTGCAAATCGTTACCACGCCTGATGATTTACTAGAGGCTGTTTCTGCCGTGGAATCAACAGGAGGATTCGTCACCAAACAAAGCAATGATGCAACTTTGCTGCAAGCCTGGCTGCCTGTGTCTGAGTTGGCAAGTTTGGTTGAGAATACGGCCGTTGCCTATATCCGCCAACCCGCCCAACTCATCCTGGAGGAGGTCAACGCCATAACCGAAGGCTTGGCCGTGATGAATGCCAATGCGTGGCATAATGCTGGTATTGTCGGTAGTGGTGTTAAGATCGCCATCATAGACGGTGGTTTTCAAGGTTATCCAGGCTTGTTAGGCAGCGAACTGCCGGCCAACGTGACAGTGAAGAATTTTGTCGATGGTGAATCGGATGGACAGGTAAACGGGACGACCCCGCATGGCACTGCCTGTGCTGAAATCATCCATGATGTCGCACCGGCAGCCCAACTATATCTCATCAAGATCAATACAGACCTTGACCTCGAACAAGCCATAAATTATTTGCAGGGTCAGGACATTGATCTGATTTCGACCTCAATCGGATGGTATAACATTACGCCAGGGGATGGCACTGGTTTTTTTGCTAATCTTGTCACCCAGATGCGCAATAATGGCACGTTGTGGGTGACGGCGGCTGGCAATGATCGTGAAACACATTGGGGCGGTGCGTTTAATGACCCCGACCAAAATGGTTACCATAATTTTAATGGGGCACAAGAAGTCAACTATTTTGGCCCCGGTAATGGGGATGCCTACAATATCAACCCTGGGTTTCCGTTATTGGCATTTGTACGCTGGGATGACTGGAGCCAGGTGAATGAGGATTATGCGTTGCTCCTCGTGCGCTGGAATGGCAGTAGTTGGCAAGTTATCGGCGGCAGTGATAATACCCAATCCGGTGGTGTTGGACAAAAGCCGACAGAAGCTGCCGGCGTGCTCACCAGTGGCGGCGCCGCTCCTTATGGGTTTGTGATTCAACGCATGGAGGGCCATCGCAATGTGAACTTGGAAATCTTTACGCCCAATTTTCCGCGTCTGGATGAACTCGTGACGGCACGTAGTCTGTCCAATTTGGCTGATTCAGCGAATGCTGTGACGGTGGGGGCTCTCAATGTGACCTGGCCCTATGCGCATGAAAGTTATAGTGCTGAAGGGCGTACAAATGGGCCGGGTGGCATTGCAAATGGGGGGGCAATAAAGCCAGATATAACCGGTTATGCGCGTGTTTCCACCAGCAGTTATGGGTCTGGTGGATTTAGCGGCACGTCAGCTGCAACACCGCATGTGGCGGGCGCGGCAGCCTTGATAAAAGATGCTTATCCTGCTTATACACCAGCCGCAATTGAGGATGCGCTTTTCTTTAAAGCGATTGATATGGGTGCGCCGGGATTGGATACACAGTTTGGTTACGGCCGTCTCTTTTTGGGCAACCCACCAACACCCCCCAATCCAAACAATACTGCTGTCTATTTACCTTTGATTAATTAGGCACTTTTGTCCATCACTATGTTTGCACATTTCGTATAATTGAAATTTGCAGCCACAGATTAGCACAAATTAACACAGATAATGAATTAAATCCGTGAAAATCTGTGTTAATTCGTGGCAAAAAGAAAAAAACCGCAAAGATAGTGGTCCAAGTTAGGTGGCTGTGTTCGCCATAATAAATGTGTCCACCATGTCTAGAATAACCCAGAAACTATCTGGGGTTGATGGTTCCTGATCGACCGTGGTTGTCGTATGTGTCTGTGTGCCGTCTGTTACAGTTATTGAATAGGTAAACAAATCGCAGCAGGCATTTTTGGGGACGTAATTGGACTCTAAAGCAAAGAAATCTAAAGCAATGATTTCTGCATGCAGTTGCGTCACATCTGCGGGATCGGCTTGCCATTCCATGACACGATTATTGCCATTGTCATATGTGATACGGCCGTCGGCATAAATCTCCCAACGATCCGTCAAACCTGCATACCCTCCGCTGCGTTCGTAAACGATAATGGGTGTCGCACTGTCAGGTGCCGTTGATTCTGGTTTGACTGCCTCGGTGGTGGCTGCGTCTGTGGCTTCGGATGGTGCAGTTGTTGGCTCCATTTTTTCTGTTTGGGTAGCTGTTTCTACAACCACTGTGGTTGCCGTGGGCGCTTGTGTTGTTTGGGGTGCTTCTGCCAGGGCTCCTGCTTCTGTAGCAGTGGTAACGGCCACTTCGACGGTGCTCAGCATAGGCGTTGCTGTAGAACTTTCTGCCGCAGGTTCACCGGTTGTGGGTTGGCAACCAAACAGTGTAAACAGAGCTATGCTGAAAAGTGCCAATGTGGTTAAGATAGTTATTATTCGTTTTTGATTCATAATGTTGACCTCCATTCTATAGACACTAAGATAATGTTTTGGTTTGTAGTAACCGCTTTAGCGGTGTGGGCACTGGTGTGCGGCATGACTCAAGTCATTACTACAAACCCCAAATGTTTTTCTTAACATCCAAAGAAACGAAAAATACGTAGATAAAGTTCCATTTGTACTCACTACTCCTCTACGATAACTTGCCCCAAAATTTGACGATCCCCCACTAAATTGCCGTTTTCATCCGCGATATGCAGACGTCGCCTGCCAACCATATCATACAAGCCAACTTCGATCAGATAGGTTCCTGGTGGTAAGTCGGGCGGAATCTGCATGCGGTAAGGGTCGGTTGCTTGTTGGCCTGGCAGCCATTTTGGAATCCACAAATGTGTGGGCATGGCTCCGCCAAGCGGTGTGTAATCAAGGGCGACGATAGGCTGGTTGGCCAGGTCAATCAGATGTACAAAGACAGTGTAACTTTCTTCAGCTTTGGCTAAACTTTGCCAGCGTAAATTCAGATTGATGATGTCGCCGGGCTGCGCCTCGATGGGTTCTTGCCAAGGCGCTGTGACCCACTGTCCGTTGTTGTTGGCGGTGGCGGCGACCAATCCCACACGCTGCCGGAAATTAGCCAATAGATGATCGGTGGCGATGGGATGATCTTGGCCTGTGACAGCGAGCGTACCCAATGTGAGTTCATGATCGCTGTCGCTGTCTGTACTCAAGTTTTTGAGGCTGACCGCGATGGGGTAATCACCAGTGGGCAGCGTATGTGGTAATGCGAAATCAAAGCGTTCGACGATGATTTCGCCCGGCTGCCAGTTGGGACTGGTCAGATGGCTGTCGGTGGTGAAGGGGAAGCTAAGATCACCAACACTGATAACTGGCACATAAAAATCCTCAGTGCCAGTGGGTGTTTGCATGGCGAGAATCAATGAGATGTAATCACCAGCAGCAACGCCTGTACTGAGTTCAGCCGAAGCGGCCGTTTCTGGTAGCAAATACCCAACAATCTCAATCGCATCTCCTTGCGCTGCCAATGGAATCAATTCGGCGGGTAGTGTCGTGTCACCTGGCTCCACAACTTGATAGAATGGGCCAAACGGCCGTAGACGAAAACCTGCATCCACGATCTCACGCCGGTAATTGCTCAAATAGACGGGGCCACCGGGCAGAAAATCAAACACATTGTCTAGCCAGGTGCGCGCCGTAGAAACATATTCAGGGCGCACATCGGCAGGATCGGGCCAGCGTTCCTCGACGAATTGGGTATACCACAACGGTGTCATATGTTCCCAATCATTTAATAAGACAGCGCCTTCTCCTTGACCCTCAAATTCTGAAAAAACAGCCTCGACGTAGGCATCGCCTTCATCATAATCACGCAGCGAAACTGGCGCGACGTTCGTGACGATTTGGGCGATTGGTCCCAACAAAAACAGCGCTCCAATCAATAAACCTAATGCCACAGTTTTCATTTGGAGGCGGGTTTGAATGTAAAAAAGCAGCACAAAAAAGCCGACTCCTGCCAGCAAGCCGACAATCAATTGTAAACCTAACGCATAAGCCATGATGTCTTGCGCTTTGAGGCTGATCACAAAAGCGTAATTGCTGATGAAGGCGAGGATATACAGCAAGATGGGTAAGGTTGGTGAAATGTGGCTGGGCGTTTTGCCGCTGCGCCGTTTGATAAACCAGTCCAACAGCGGCCAGATCATACCTAAAAATGCTAGAAAAATGACGACTAATGAATATTGCAGGCGCAAAATCGACCAAAAAACGAGGGCGCGTGCGGGTTGTTCAACGAGTGAATAATAGGGCAAAGCTTCAGTGATGCCACGCCCCAAAACATGATCCAAAAAGCCGTCCACGGTGTTGAGTGTATGGGGCCCGACGATGGGCTGCATGCTGCTGCGAATCGGCAGGTAGAGCCATAAACTAAGACCTAACAAGGCGAAGGCAAACATTTTGATGATGGTGCGCCATTCTTTGAGGATCGACGGCCGTACCAGCAAAACAAACAGCCCATAAGCCAAAAAAGAAAAGACAGTCAGCGGATGATGCGTGACCCCTAACCCTGCCGAAAAACAGAAAACAAACAACCATTTATGTGATACAGTTTGCCCATCAACTATTTGTTTTTGGTCTGACCACCAACGTGTGAGGAAAAATAAATTAGCGGCCAGGAAGGTGGCTGTGATGATATGGGGGTTGGCATGAATCGCGTGCTGCCAGAAGTTAACGGCCGTTGCCACTACCAAAGCGCCAAAAACAGCAGCCAGTTCTGCCCAAAATTTATTGAGTGTGGACACGGCCGTATGCGTCAACGTGCGCACCGTGCCATAGACAAACAAGGCCGCGACCGTCGCCACCGCCGCCGACATCAAATGCATTCGCCACGGGATTTCACCAAATGGGATCAACGTCTGGAACAGTTTGCCCAGCAGCGTAATAAATGTATAGCCAGGCGGATGTGCGATGCCCAGCACATTGGCAACAAAGGTATACTCACTCGGATCGCCCAAAACAAGCGATTGCCCCAATGTGACGACATATAAAATTGGAATAACGATCAACACGAGGCTGACCGGGAT
>CAYGMR010000014.1:0-2927 GCA_964350725.1 uncultured Ardenticatenaceae bacterium
CGCGGCCCACAATTCGACAGCCCTGGCACGCCGTGACATTTCCGGCGTAAACAGCATGCCATCACGGTTCGCGCTGTGGACGATATAATCGCCAGATGCTTGCAGCGCATGGATTAGCGCCGCTTTGTCATCACACAACACAACGCCGCTGTCGTAGGGTGTGTTGAGCGTTTTGTGCCCATCCACAGACCAGGAGTTGGCCTTCGCGATGCCTTTTGTTAGATGACTTAACCGTTCAGATGCCGCAGCCCATAAACCAAATGCACCATCGATATGTACCCACGCACTTGCTTGTCTGGCACGCTCGCAAATCGTATCAAATTCATCGAAAGCACCTGAATTGACATTGCCAGCCTGCAAGATGAGAATCGTGCAGGCATCAAGCGGCGGTACCGATGCGGCCAAGACACGTCCTTGTGCATCGGTATCCAGCCATTCGATATTGTCGCTGCCCAAGCCAAGCAGCGCGACCGCCTTGGTGACAGTTGCGTGTGCCTGCTTGCCCGCTACCACTCTGATGGGGGGCGCACCGTTGAGCCCTTTTTTGTTCACATCCCAATTCTGGTTTTGGAACACACGATAACGACCTGCTGCCAGTCCACAGAAAATCGCCAGCGAGGAGCCGCTCACGAAACCGGCGACAACATGTTCCGGTAAACCCAATAACTGTTTTAGCCATTTTTCCGAGATTTGTTCCAGCTTGGCGGCAATGGGGGACATCACATACAAAGCGCTGTTTTGATCCCAAAAATCAGCCAGCCAACGGGCGGCCAGGGCGGTTGGAATGATGCCGCCATCGACAAAACCAAAGTAACGGCCGCCTATCTGTGAGACAGTCGCTGGCGAGCCATATTGATGCAGCTGCTGCAGAATCGCGGCGGGATCGCCCACAGCATCAGGCAGCTCCTCATCGAACTGGGTCAGATCATTTATTGCTTGCTCGTTGGGAAAAACATGCCTGTCGAATGCTTGCTCCGCGTAGGCGAAGGCGTGCTTTTTGGCTTGTTCAAAAATCGATTTAACTTCAAATTCTTGCAACATTTTTGTGCTAAGATTTTCAGTCATAATTGCTACCTTTTAGAAGCGGCGAGCTGCTGTATGAGCAGTTGGCGCGGCTGCCAATAATCACGTGCTTCTCCTGCTAAATAAAGTGAGCCAGCTATGATGATGATATCATCGGGATCGGAGTCAGCTAAGACCAAATCAATGGCTGCCCCAACGCTTTTCGTGTGGCTGACCGCTGTGTTTGGGGCTGCGTTTTGCGCGTAGTCAACTAGTTGCGTAGCAGGGGTCGCTGGTTTCCCCAAAACATTGGGTTCTGTCATCACAAAACGGTCTGCTATCGCCGCCATTGCCGTTACCATTGGCGTAGAATTTTTGCTGCTCAATACGCCCATAATCACCGTGATCCGTTTTTCAGGGAAAAAAGTTTTGATGCTGTGGGCAAGGGCTTGCATTTTGTGTGGATTGTGGGCGCTGTCGAGGATCACGATGGGGTCTGTTTGCATGATTTCCATGCGCCCGGGCAGGTGTAGATTGGCGAGGGTGTGGCGCACGGCCGTTTCCTCTACAGCAATCCCTTCTCTTTCACGCAAAATGTCGACGGCCGTGACTGCCAAGGCCGCATTTTGTACCTGGAACGTTCCCAACAATGGCAGCCGCAGCTGTGCATAGGTGCGATAAGGTGTTTGTACAGAGACCGAAAACCCAGAGGCATCGGCCGCGTGCAACGTGTAATTGAAATCTTGACCTAACCGCAGCAGTTGGCTGTTTTTTTGTTGGGCTTCAGCTTTTATGACGGGCAAGGCTTCAGGGTCGGTAACGGCCGTTAAAACCACGCTGTTGGGTCGAATAATACCCGCCTTGTGCTGTGCGATGCTGGCGCGTGTGCCGCCCAACGATTTCATATGGTCAAAGTCGATATTGGTGATCACGGCCAGGCTGGAGGGCAAAACATTGGTCGCATCATAACGTCCCCCCATGCCGGTTTCCATCACCAGCCAATCCGCTTTTTGACGTGCATACCACAAATAGGTCAATGCGACCCAGGCATCGCCATAACGCAAAAAATTGCCTTGTGCTTGCCACTCAGCATAGATTTGGCGGAATTCGTGGATGAGTGCGGAGAATTGTTGGGGGGTGATGAAACGGCCGTTTAATGCCAACTTTTCATTACAAATTTGCAAATAGGGGCTGGTATGATGGCCTGCTATCAATCCGCACCCCGTTAACAAGGCACTGATCATCATCACGACGGACCCTTTGCCGCTGGTTCCCGCAACGTGCACCGATTTGTAGGCTGCCTGTGGATTGCCAGCAAAATCCAAAAAGGCACGCATACGCGCCATCTTCTCGTGATACTCGCGCAGGCGCGTCTCTTCGTCTTTATCCTTAAAAAAACGTGATCCAGTTGGATCAGTGATCAAGCTTTGCAGCCATTTTTCCTGAGCGTAATAATCTGCCAAAATTGTTGTAATATTTTCTTCTGAATTCATATGTCGCAATTATCCCAGAAATAAAAATATGGGCATAAATCATTTCGGCTTTTCAGGATTTCACGGGGAAAACACCCTATGATAGGGTAATGGCGCGCCATTGCCCTACCTTAATTTCCATTGACCCCGCAAGGTACCAAAGTGCCATCATTTATTGGATGCAATATCCGTTATTTTCCTTATCCGCAGTAGTAAACCCGTATATTCACTTGACTTTTATTACCTTATTGAGGTAAATTAGAACATATGAGCTATCGATGGGTGCGCGCAAGCGAAATATCAGAATATGTTTATTGTCAGCGAGCCTGGTGGTTAAAGCAAAAGCAAGGCGTGAAGTCACGCAACGTGCAGCAGCTTAGGCAGGGAACACAATATCATCGTCAACATGGCAGCCTTGTGCGTCAGGCAGCCTGGATGCGTAATTTGGCTTAT
>CAYGMR010000014.1:3027-23466 GCA_964350725.1 uncultured Ardenticatenaceae bacterium
GGATAGGATGGAAACGGCCGTGACTTTTAATTGGTTAACAATCAGCCTGGTATTGATATTTTTAGCCTTGGCAATATTGTTGCTTTTTCGGTCGCGCCGCTTACACAAACGCACAGGCATGCCCGTGGGCCAAGTTGTCTACACAGACACAGGCACCTGGCATCCAAACATCGAATCACTCTATTCACGCGAACTGCGTCTCGCTGGCCGCCCCGATTATTTAGTCCGTCAGGCCGATGGAGCTATCATTCCCGTTGAAGTCAAATCCAGTCGCGCACCGCAAGAACCCTGGGAAGGCCATATCCTACAATTAGCTGCTTATTGTTTGTTAGTCGAAGAGATGTTTGGTGTGCGCCCCGAATATGGGATATTACAATATAAAGACCATGCCTTTGCCATCGACTATACGGCCGAATTAGAAGCGGACTTGATAGATTTGTTGGTCGAAATGCGTGCGGCACAGATCGCAGGCGATGTCAATCGTGACCATAATGATTGGCGACGTTGTGCGCGCTGCGGCCTAAATCACAAATGTTTACAGCGTCTCGCATAATTCGGGTTACATTTTCAGCGTATCTCGTTATAATACCCCTTTGATTTACAAATATATTATCGTTCTTTGGACTTTCGTGGGAATTTGACGTATTGCGTATTCAGATGGCACTACGCCCTACGCAATATGCGCTGTCATTTCCAGGAATCCTAAAGACCGATACGACCTGTACTATTTTGGAGGCACATCGTGGCCACTATACAACGTGTGACTGGCATGCAAGATATTTTGCCAGAAGATCGACTTTATTGGGATTGGATTGAAAAAACAGCGACTGATTTGGCGCATCGTTATGGATTCCAACGGTTAGATTTGCCTATCATCGAATACACAGACCTTTTTGCACGCGGGATGGGGACTGCATCAGACGTGTTTGTGCAAAAAGAAATGTATACCATCGAAGAACCGGATGGTTCTTTTATCACCTTGCGACCTGAATTCACTGCTGGCGTTGTGCGTGCCTATATCCAAAATGGCATGGCAAGCTGGCCAGCACCAGTCAAACTATTTTTAACGGGGCCGATTTTCCGGCGCGAACGGCCGCAAGCTGGACGTTATCGTCAACACAGTCAATTTAATGTCGAAATCTTGGGTGAAATGGATCCGGCTGCTGATTTAGAAGTGATGCTGTTGGCTATGAACCTGTATCGTGAGTTGGGATATAAAGGCTTGACATTCCAACTAAACAGCACAGGGTGTCCCGACTGCCGCCCGGCTTATATTGAAGCGTTGAAAGATTATTTGGCAGCGCATGAGGATCAATTAGCCGACATCGACAAAGAACGCATGCAGCGTAACGCATTGCGTGTGTTGGATAGCAAAGAAAAAGGGATGGATGATCTGTTGGCGGCTGCACCGCATATCATTGATTATCTTTGTGAGGATTGTGACACGCATTTTGCTGATTTGCGTGTGATGTTGGATGCTTTAAACCAACCTTACGCGATAAACTTCCGCTTGGTACGCGGAATAGATTATTACACCAAGACGGTTTTTGAAGTCTGGGCGGAAGGCATTGGGGCGCAAGCTTCTGTGTGTGGGGGTGGTCGTTATGATGGTCTTGCGGAGGCTGTTGGTGGTTCGTCCACACCTGGTGTTGGGTTTGGTAGTGGTATTGAACGCATTGTTTTGGGTTTGAAGGAAGCGGGCATTATGCCGCCACGTCCAGAAGAGCCCAAGATTTTGGTAGCGCATTTTGGTGGTAAGACGAAGGCAACGGCCGTTCAAGTCACGTACCTGTTGCGCGATGCTGGTATCCCTACGCGATTAGCCTTTGCACGTAATCGCCGCTCAATGAAAAGTCAAATGCGTGAAGCCAATCGTCACAATATGCGTTTTATTTTGATTCTGGGCGAAGATGAAGTTGAAGCTGGTGTTGTCATGGTACGGCCGTTAGATGGTGGGCAACAAGAGCCAGTCGCCATTGATAAACTTGTTGAGTGGATTAATTCACAATCTTGACCTGAACGGAAGATAGGGGACAGAAAATTGGTCGTCAGTCATCTATCTTCAGTAATAATTTTTATGAAAAAGATCGGTATCCTGCATCAACCACGAATTCCCGCTTCGAAACCCATGGCAAAAGAAGTTGGGGCATGGCTGCAAGCCCAGGGCATTGCGTGTTCAATGGGGTCAACGTGGAAAGAAATTGTCGCTAATAATGGTGGCAGTTCAGATTTCTTCTTATTGATTGTATTAGGTGGCGATGGTTCGACCTTGCGTGTCGCACACATGACCATCGAATATCCAATTCCGATTTTTGGCATTAACATGGGACGTGTTGGCTTTTTGAGCGAAGCCCAGCCAGATGATTGGCGAGAAAGATTAGCCCGTGTTTTACAAGGTGATTATTGGATCGAGCGCCGTTTGACGCTGCGCGCGGATTTGTTGAGAAACGGCCATGTCATTAATTCATATTTTGCACTCAACGAAGTGGTGATAGGCCGTGGCCAGCAAGCCAGAGTCATCCGCTTACATTTGCGCGTCGATGGTGATTTGGTGACAACCTATACGGCCGATGCGCTGATAGTGGCAACGCCAACCGGATCAACTGCGTATGCCATGGCTGCTGGCGGCCCTTTGCTGCCACCCCAATTGAAAAATTTTGTCGTCGTGCCTGTGGCTGCACATTTGAGTTTGAATCGTCCCTTGATCTTGCATGAAGAAGCCGAAATATCCATCAAAGTGGAAATGGATCACGAAGCAAATTTGACTGCCGATGGACAGTATGGTGGCGAAATCGAGAATGGTGATTTAATTGTCGTCAAACGCCATATTCATGATGCACACTTTGCGCGTGTTGATTCGTCGGGCTATTTCTACCGGCGGTTAATGCAGCGGCTCGGCTTCTCATGGCCGCATAAATAATTCGTTTTGATTCTGTAAGAACAAGACCATTTTTGCGTCTTATGGTTATAATAATTGAATATTGATTGCTTTAGTAAGGTAAGTGACGTGTTGCGTAATGCGTATTTTGTAGACCGTTGTGTAGTACGTAGTTCCTCTAAAGCACAGCATCATTGGAATTTTATATGGAAATTAGTGGACCTAGATTACGTACCTTGCTTCGTCAGGCGGAGCGCAATGCAGAATCCGGCAAATTGGTTGCGGCGGCGGACTTGTACCATCAAATAATTAAAGAAGCGCCAGGGTCGGTTGATGCCTGGCTAGGCTTAGCCAATGTCAGCCAAGACTCAGCCGAAAAAGAGAAAGCTTATCAACAAGCATTGGCTTTAGACCCGACAAATGAAGCTGCCCAGCGCGGTTTAGCCATTTTACATGGTGAAAAGGTGCCTGAACCGGAAGTTGTTGAGCCTGAAGTAGAAGTGGTGGTAGAAACGGCCGTTGCTGAACCAGAAACCCACGACCCTGTTGCGCACACGCATGAAGCAGCCACCGAAGAAGAATTCGATCTTGTCTGTTATCGTCACCCAGACCGGCATACCTCATTGCGTTGTTATAATTGCAGCAAACCGATTTGCATCGAATGTACCAACAAAACGCCAGTTGGTTACTTGTGTCCCGATTGTTTCAAAGAAAAAGAAGATGCATTCTTTAACAATAAACCAACCGATTACATCATCGCTGCTTTGGTAGCTGTTCCTTTAGGTCTCCTGGTGGGATTTGTCTTGACTTTGCTACTGGGTACCGGATTTTTTGTTTGGTTGATTATTTTCTTCGTTGGTGCAGGTGTTGGCAGTTTCATTGGCCGGATGACTAAACGTGCCATAGGTAACCGGCGTGGCCGTTATATTCCCTATCTTGTTGCAGGGAGTGTTATCTTCGGCGTCCTATTCTTTTTCTGGCCAGCACTCATTACTTTAAACCTTGGTGCCTTAATTGCACCTGGCATCTATCTATTTATTGCCACACCGGCTGCATTTTACTGGTCACGTTAGAGAAAAGACACATAAAGCGTATAAATCATGCTTGCTGAACTCTTCATTCGTAACTTTGCTATCATCGACAATCTGCGTATGCAATTTGCACCAGGCTTCAACGTTCTCACGGGTGAAACTGGCGCAGGTAAATCAATTATCCTGGATGCAGTCAATTTGGTTTTGGGAGGTCGCGCCGACAGCAGCATTGTGCGTGCTGGGCATGACAAAGCCTTTGTTGAAGCGACTTTTCGCTTAAATTCAGCGCTACAAGCCGTTTTAACACCGCTGCTTGAAGCTGAAGGGCTCGATGAGCAATTTGGGGATGAAATCTTGCTGGCGCGTGAATTGCGTGTCAACGGCCGTAACATTTGTCGAGTCAACGGCCGTACCGTCAATGTTAACCTATTGCGCCAAATCTCCGAACCCTTAATTGATATTCACGGCCAAGGTGAACATCTTTCCCTGCTTAAACCCAAATCTCATTTGCCCTTGTTAGACTCCTACGCCAAGCTCGAAAAAGAACGTGCTGATGTAGCCGCAGAGGTGCGTAAAATTCATGCTGTACAAACAGAGTTGGCAGATTTGCGGCGCGATGAACGGCTGTTGGCCCAACGAATTGATATGTTGCAATTCCAAATCGAGGAGATTAGCGCGGCTAATTTGATTGACGGCGAAGAAGCAGAACTGCGCCAAGAACGAACACGCCTGGCGAATTCAGAGCAGTTGGCACGCAATATGGGTGTGGCAATTGCCTTAATTACTGGTGTGGAAGATGATGAAGAAGCGACCATTGTGGATATGCTGGGGCAGGCTGAACGCGCACTTAGTCAGGTGGCCAAGCTCGATGAATCGAAAGCAGCACTTTTGGAAAACTTGCAAGGGTTAACCTTCCAACTCAATGAACTGGCGGTCGAAGCGCAAGATTATCAGGATAGTTTAGAGTATGATCCCCAGCGTTTGGACGAAGTTGAAGAGCGCCTGGAGTTACTTAACACGCTCAAACGCAAATATGGCGAATCGATAGCCGAAATTTTGGCTGTGGGCGCCGCCGCCGATGCTGAACTGGAACAAATTAGCAATAGTGCTGAACGCATAGCTTCCCTAGAAAAGGAAAAAGAGAAGCTGTTGCACACCATTGGCAAAAAAGGTGAAGCACTTTCAGAGAAGCGGCAAAAAGCGGCGCAAAAATTGGGGCGGGCAGTTGAGCAGCAGTTGGGTGATTTACAAATGAATGGCGCACGTTTTGCGGTTGAATTCAGCCGTGAACCACGCCCTGATGGCGCTTATGTCGGTGCTGGCGAACAGACAGAACGGTTTGCTTATGATCAATCGGGCATTGATAAGGGCGAATTTGTGATTTCAGCTAATCCGGGCGAACCGCTCAAGCCGATGGCAAAAGTGGCTAGCGGTGGCGAGACTGCACGTTTGATGTTGGCATTAAAAACTGCGTTGGCTGAAGTTGATGCGACGCCAACGCTGATCTTTGACGAAATTGATCAAGGCATTGGTGGTCGTGTGGGAGATGTTGTCGGACGCAAGTTGTGGGGCTTAACGGCCGTTGGTAACCATCAAGTCATCGTCGTCACGCACTTACCGCAATTGGCTGGTTATGGCGACATTCACTTCCATGTGAGCAAACATGTCGTGAATGAACGCACAACCACCAACGTGCAGAATTTGGATGTGAGCGGCCGTATTGAAGAATTAGCTGCTATGTTAGGGACGGGTGGGGAAACGGCCGTGTCTGGTGCCCAATCCATTCTCAATCGCGTTCAACAAACCAAAAAATTGACAATTGACAATTGATAATCGCCAATTGCCAATTATCAATTGATCTAGCTTTCTTCCTCAATTGGGGGCACACTCAAAACCTCTTTCCCCAACAAATAATCGATAGCTGCCTGTAACTGAGTATCTTCAAACTCGACACCCTCTTCAAACTCAGGTAATGGGATAAATATATCGGGATCCAAGCCCGTTTCGTTGATCCAATTTTCATCCGGGGTCAGCCAGCGGGCGATTGTAATGCGCAAACCACCTGCATTGCTCAATTCATGCCAGGTTTGTACAGTGCCCTTGCCGAAGGATGTTTGTCCCAACAAAACCCCGCGTTCACGGTCACGAATCGCACCTGCTAAAACTTCAGACGCACTTGCACTGCCCTCATCAATTAAAATCACCAGGGGGATTTCTTCGGCCAGACCGTTGTTATCGGCTGTAAACGTACGTTTGTTTTCAGAGCTAAACTCTTCTACCAAGACTGGTCCTGCTGTCAAAAACTGGTCGGCTACATCCACGACTGTTTGCAAACTGCCGCCTGGATTGCGGCGCACATCAACGATCAACCCAGCCGGGTTTTCAGCCATCAATTCTTTTAATATTTTTTCTACCTCTACGGCCGTATCAAAACTAAACTGACTCAAACGTAAATAAGCGATATTGTCATCAAGAATTTCACCACGCACACTCGCTATTTTGATCACATCCCGAATCACTTCAAGATCAAATGATTCGCCGTCACGTTCAATCACAAGCATAACGGGTGTGCCTACCTCGCCTCTGACGATTTGCGCAGCTTCGGAAACGTCTAAATCAATCAAACTGATGCCATCTGCTTCCAAGATTCGGTCGCCTGGCATCAGGCCAGCCGCTTCTGCTGGCGACCCTTCGATGGGCGAGATCACTGTCAGGAAACCTTCCTCACTGGTGATTTCAACCCCAATGCCTGAAATTTCACCTTGCATACTGTCGCGCTCGGCGGCTTCATCGACTGGTGATAGGTAGCGTGAGTAGGGGTCATCCAAAGCCGACAACATGCCATTGATAGCACCCTCGGCTAAAAGTTCATTGTCGATAGGACGATCGAAATAGCGGGTTTGCACCAAAGAATAGACTTCCCACATAGGCGCAAACGCTTCCTCGGCTTCGGCTGGCATTTTGTCTGAAGCAAAAACTTGAAAGGGTGCCCACGGCGATTGGCCAAGAACATAACCGCTGTTGAAAGCAAGAATGACAAATAATAGAATAAAGAATAATGTTGCCGTGCGTAATTTCATAAAAACTCCAATAATAGCATATCCGTCGGTTAGCAATTCAGTCGTTCAGCAATTCAGCAAAAAAATGGAAACATGCCGATTAGCTGGTTAGCAAATCTTAGCTGACATTTATGAGGAAAAGGTTGGCGTAGGTTAAGAACTGCCTGAGCGCATAAATACCACGGCTTTGTGGGTGTGGACGCATTTGGCCCATCTGTTAGAATTGATCTATGTAGGGCAATGAGGTTATGAGTAAACAGCAAATTCGGACGATCTATACATTTTCATTAGTTGTGTTAGATGCCATTATGGTCGTAATGGCATTTGTTGCTGCCTATACCCTGCGTATTCGGCTTCCGTGGCCGAATGAACTTGCTAATATTTATCCGCTGTCAGATTTTGCTGGTTTTGTGATAATTCAGATCATCGCCATCATTACGACCCTGTTTTTTTACCGCCAATATTATATGCCGCGTGCCATTTCGCGGGTAGACCAAGTTTATTATATTGTGGCTGGTGTATCCATCGGTACATTGATGGCTGTTGCTATTTCGACATTGTTCTTCAAAACGAGTGATGCCATTCTCAATTATCCGCGCACAATGATTTTGTTTTCGTGGATGTTGTCGATTATTTTCCTCACAATTGGGCGCATGTTGCACCAGTCGGTTCGTGATAGTTTACGCGATCGTGGGTTCGGCCGTGACCGCGTGTTGGTGGTTGGCACAGGTGACACGGCACGTATTATGTTACAACGCATCATCTGGTCGCCTAACCTTGGCTATGAATTGGTTGGGATTGTTAATGGTGAGCATGGTGAAGATGAAATTCTCGGTATTCCGATTTTGGGTACACCGGAAGATTTGCCCGAATTAATTGAAACATTGGATATTGATGAGGTCTTGATCGCGATTCCTGAAAAAGGACATAGGGAGGTTGTGCGTATCATTTCTTATTGTGAACGCGGGCGTGTTACTATCAAGGTTTTCCCTGATATATTCCAATTTGTGACATCTCAGGCGACGATTGACGATCTAGGTGGTCTGCCCCTGCTTTCTGTGCGTGATTTCCGCTTACGTGGTTATTTGTTAATTTTCAAACGCCTGATTGATTTGCTGGGGGCTGCGATTGGCTTGGTTATTTTGTCACCGTTTATGTTGTTAACGGCCGTTGCTATCAAACTAGAATCACCTGGCCCCGTTTTCTTTGTGCAGCCACGTATGAGCCTGGATGGTAAATCCTTCATGATGATCAAATTCCGCTCCATGCGGAACGATGCCGAAAAAGATGGCCCTGGCTGGACAAGGCAAAATGATCCCCGTCAAACAAAACTCGGCAAATTCCTGCGTCGCTTTGAAATGGATGAACTGCCCAACCTGATTAATGTTTTTCTGGGTGAAATGAGTTTGGTTGGTCCACGTCCAGAACAAGCACACTATGTGGCTCAGTTCCAACAAATTGTGCCGCGTTACATGGAAAGACATCGTGAAAAAGGTGGCATGACTGGGTGGGCGCAAGTCAATGGCATGCGCGGGGATACTTCCATAATCGAACGCACCAAGTTTGATTTATGGTACTCAGAAAATTGGTCAATCTTGCTGGATACCAAAATATTGTTACGGACTGTTTGGCAAGTTTTTATGCCGAAGCGCAAACAGGAAATGGTGCAGAGCTTGCCGAGTACAGAGTTTGTTGATCAGGACGAGGTTCAGGCTGAAAGCACTCAAATAGAGCAAACAGACAAACCAATCATAGCAGATGATCAACCATCAATTCCTAATGGACTCAAACAATCTACACATGAACCAGCCCCCGAAAAAATCTAACGTTGTTCTTATTTGACGTGCCTTTGGCGGCATGTTATGATAATTTGAGTGTGTCCTTAGCACTCACAAATGGTGACTGCTAATTTTCCCGGCACAATAAACGAGACATTGTTAATTTACAGAGACTAGAGCGAGATTTGATCCCCTCTAGTCTTTGGTTTGTAGAGTGACTTTTGATTAGTAGAGTAACTTTAATTTGTAGATTAGCTAAAATTTGTAAAATATAAATGTTCCCAAAATTATCGGAGCGTCAAGAGCAAATACTAGGGTTGGTAGTACGTAGTTTCATTGAAACTGGCGTTCCTGTCGGATCGGTCACACTGGTTGAGCGGTTTAACCTGGAATTTAGTTCAGCGACTGTACGTAACGAGTTGTCCTTTTTAGGCGAATCTGGTTATTTAGCAAAAATGCATTCGTCTGGTGGCCGTATTCCAACAGAAATGGGATACCGTTACTTTGTGCAAAAGTTGTTGGGTGATTTTCGTTTACCCGTCGACGAACGCCAAATGATTCGGCATCAATTCCATCAGGCACGGCTCGATATGGGTCAATGGATGCAATTAGCTGCGGCCATATTGGCCCGCACTTCGCAAGGTGCCAGTTTTGTGACGGCGCCGCAGTCGCGAGCAAACCGCTTTAAACATCTGCAATTAATTTCTACACAAGACCGATTGGTTTTGTTGATATTGGTATTGGTTAGTGGTGAAGTCAAACAGCAAATGTTGACTTTAGCTGAGCCATTGCCGCAGACGTTTTTGAGTGCGGCTGCCGACCATTTGAACAAGCTCTATTTGAATGCAGATTACGATGAAATATACGGCCGTCTCCCTCATCTTGAACCTTTAGAGTATGAAGTGACGCGGCTGATTTTAGATATTCTACGGCGTATCGACAACCGTTCGATCAGCGATATTTACCGGGATGGCCTAGTTAACATTTTAGAAGACGAAGGCACGCGCCAAGCTGTGCGTGTGTTGGAAGAACGCACCTTGTTAGCCAATGTTATTGCACAAGCCATGCTGCCCACCTCTACAGGTGTGCAAGTTGTTATTGGTGGTGACGGCCGTTGGCAGGAATTAAAGGATTGTACAATCATTCTATCCCGCTATGGCATTCCCGAGGATATTAGCGGCACAGTGGCTGTGATTGGTCCTACGCGCATGGCTTACGGTCATAACGTGGCTGCTGTGCGCTATGTAGCTGATTTGATGAGCGGATTTGTGTTTGATTATTACGCCGACCCTTTACAAGAATCCCAAAAGGAAGAGGTATTATCAGGTGAGTGACGAAACTTTAGCGCCAGATTTTGAAGAATCGGCTCTGGCAGAAGACCCCCCCAAAGATATTGTGACTGAAGCAGACATGGATTCTGCAAATGAAGCCACAGAAGTTGAACCAACAGTGGAAGAAAAACTTGAATTAGCTTTAGCAGAATCTGCCCGCAATATGGACAGCTTTTTGCGTGCACAAGCTGAATTGTCAAACGCACGTAAGCGTTATGAAAAGCAGCGCCAAATGTCCTATACCAATGCCCAAGTCGAGTTAATCGGCAAATTGGTGCCGGTATTGGATGATTTTGAGCGTGCGATTGTCAATGTGCCTGATTCTATTCGCGAAGACCAATGGTTTTCCGGAATTGAATTGGTAGCACGCAAATTAACAACCATTCTCGAAAATATGAATGTAACTATAATTGAAGCGGTGGGTCAACCTTTTGACCCCAATATACACGAAGCGCTTGGTCAAGAACCATCTGACGAGCATGATAGTGGCATTGTTACGCGTGAGATGTTGAAAGGGTATCAAATTGGCACTCGTGTGATACGGCCGTCGCTTGTTTATGTAGCGGCCTAAAATAATTGCAGGGTTGCAGAGCTTCTGACTTTGCAACATTGCAACAATGCTACTCATCTCAAACTACAAATAAATAGAAATAAATATATAAATAAAGAGGACGAACAAAAAATGGGCAAAATAATTGGTATTGACCTAGGTACAACAAACTCTGTCGCTGCTGTCATGGAAGGCGGCGAGCCAGTCGTGATCCCCAGCGCTGAAGGGAGCCGTCTATTTCCCTCCATCGTTGCAGTGAACCCGAAAACGGGCGAGCGTTTGGTGGGACAGGTTGCCAAACGGCAAGCGGTTATCAATCCTGAAAACACCATCCATTCCGTAAAACGGTTTATGGGACGTAAATATGACGATGCACAAGTTGAGCGTGGTCGCAAATACGTTTCCTATGAAGTTAAAAAAGCACCGAACGGGGATGTGCGCGTGGTGATGAACGGCCGTGACTACTCGCCGCCAGAAATTTCAGCTATGATTTTACAGAAAATCAAAACCGATGCTGAATCCTATCTAGGACAACCAGTTACTGAAGCCGTGATTACCGTGCCTGCTTATTTCAATGACAGCCAACGTCAGGCGACAAAAGATGCCGGTAAAATTGCCGGCTTGGATGTCAAACGTATTGTCAATGAACCCACTGCTTCTTCCTTAGCATATGGTATCGGCAATGACAAAGATGAGCTGATTGCGGTTTATGACCTGGGTGGTGGCACCTTTGACATTTCGATTTTGGAAGTTGGTGATGGCGTTTTTGAAGTCAAATCCACCAATGGCGATACATTTTTAGGTGGCGATGATTTCGACCAAACGATTATTGATTGGGCCGCTGGTCAGTTTAAAATGCAAGAAGGTATTGACCTACGTAATGATCGTCAAGCCTTGCAACGGTTGCGCGAAGCTTCTGAAAAAGCGAAGACAGAGCTTTCCACCACCATGCAAACTGAGATCAATTTGCCCTATATCACCGCGGATGCAACCGGACCAAAACATCTTAATTTAACCCTCACGCGTGCAAAATTGGAACAGTTAACCGAAGAGTTAGTCAAGCGCACGATCGCTCCTTGCCAGAAAGCACTGGAGGATGCCGGTGTATCGAAAGGTGAAATTACAGAAGTCGTATTGGTTGGCGGGATGACTCGTATGCCAGCTATTCAAGAAGCGGTTAAAAAATTCTTTGGCAAAGAGCCGCATAAAGGTGTAAATCCAGATGAGGTTGTCGGCCTGGGTGCAGCGATTCAGGCTGGCGTGTTGGGTGGTGATGTCAAAGATGTGCTGCTCTTGGATGTGACCCCGCTCACCTTGGGCATTGAAACATTAGGTGGTGTTGCCACACCATTAATCGAACGTAATACGACCATTCCAACCAAGAAAAGCCAAATTTTCTCTACGGCGGCTGACAGCCAGACACAAGTTGAAATTCATGTGGTGCAGGGCGAACGGCCGATGGCAACAGATAACAAGAGCTTAGGACGTTTCATCCTCGACGGATTGCCACCGGCACCGCGTGGTGTTCCTCAAATTGAAGTAACGTTTGATATTGATGCCAATGGCATCTTGAATGTGACTGCAAAGGACAAAGCAACTGGACGCGAACAGGCGATGCAAATCATCCCGTCTAGCGGGTTGAGCGATTCTGAGATTGACCATATGGTTGAGGAAGCCGAAAAGCATGCCTCCGAAGATAGCCAGCGCAAAGAGTCTGTGGAAGCGCGTAATGTAGCTGATACGGCCGTTTACAGCGCTGAAAAGTTTATCAATGATAATGGTGATAAATTACCAGAAGAGACCAAAGCCACATTGCAAAGCCAGATTGAGACAGCTAAAGCGGCTTTAGGCAGTGATGATATTGAAGCGATGAAAACATCGACTGAGCAGCTTCAAGCGACGATGCAACAAGCCGGCGCAGCCTTATATCAGCAAGAAGCGCAAGCTGGCGCACCTGCTCCTGAAGCTGGCGAAGCCCCTGGTGACACATCTGAAGAGGATGTCATCGATGGTGAGTTTACCGAATAATTGTTGATGCTTGTATAGCATCAATCATTTCTACGCAATACGCAATACGCAATAATCGTATTACGTATTGCGTATTGCGTAATTTTTATTATGGCAAAACGAGATTATTATGAAGTTTTGGGTGTGTCCCGAAATGCCCAAAATGCTGATCTGAAAAAAGCATATCGCCGTCTGGCACGTCAATATCACCCTGATGTTAACGAAGACCCCAATGCGACTGAACGTTTCAAGGAAATCAGTGAAGCGTACGAAATCTTATCGGATGATCAAAAGCGTGCCGCTTATGATCGTTTTGGTCATGCCGGTGTAAATCACGGGGGTGCTGGTTTCTCGGGTGGATTTGAAGGTGATTTTGGCAGTGTTTCTGATATCTTCGAGGAATTCTTTGGGGGTGCTTTTGGTGGTGGTCGTCGTCGTCAACGTCGTGGCCCACGCCGTGGTGCAGACCTGCGCTATGATTTAGAAATCTCGTTTGAAGAAGCGATGTTTGGGACAGAAAAAGAGATCGAGTACCGCCGTCCCGAAACCTGTGACCGGTGTGATGGCACAGGGGCCGAACCCGGTACGAGCCCAATTCCTTGTACGACTTGTAATGGATCGGGTGAGGTTCGGCGCGTTCAGCAGTCGATTTTGGGGTCGTTTGTAAATGTTTCCACTTGTTCAACATGTAAAGGCAGTGGTGAATTAATTGCAGAGCCATGTACACAGTGCAACGGCCGTAAACAAATGCAGAAAACTGTCATGAAAACTGTAAAAGTGCCTGCCGGTGTTGATAGCGAAACCCAAATTCGGTTGACAGGTGAAGGTGCCCCTGGCGATAATGGCGGCCCACCGGGAAACTTGTTTGTCATTTTGCATGTCAAAAAACATGAATTTTTTGAGCGTCGTGGCGATGATATATTCCTCGACTTGCAAATAAATGTAGCCCAAGCTGCGCTTGGCGATGAGCTCAATATACCCACGATTGATGGCAAAGAAACACTAACGATTCCACCGGGAACCCAAGCTGGCAAGATTTTCCGTATGCGGGGCAAAGGTGTGCCGCGCTTGGATCGCAGTGGGCGTGGTGCCCAGATGGGACGCGGCGACCAACATGTAATTATTCAAGTTGCGATTCCGCGCCATTTAACCGATGATCAAGCTGAGCTTTTTGGTAAATTAGCACTTACCCTGGGGAAAGAAGTTGTTCCACAGCGAGAAAAGGGTTTTTTTGGCCAAATTAGAGATGCTTTTGGTGATATTTTTGGAGCATGAGTTCCTTTTAGACGCCATATAATAGAACGCAGATAAACGCGGATTGAATGGATTTGAGTAAATCTATTTCATCCGCGTTTTTTATGTGGAAAAGAGACAGTGAATCAATCATGACCCAATTTACTGAAGTGAGTGTGATTACCGACGGCGAGGCCGCCGAAGCAATTGCCGAGATATTACGGCCGTTTGCTTATCAAGATGGTGTTGTTCTTGAGCAGTTGGGTGATGAACATGATCTCGATCCCAATGCACTGGAGCCGATTGTCACCGTAAAAATTTATATTCCAGAGGATGAAGATACGCCAGCTACGCGCCAGCGTATTGAAGAAGTTCTTTATCAAATGGGGCGGCTTTACCCCATTCCCCCGCCGACTTTCCGTCAGTTAATTGAAGAGGATTGGGCGAATGCATGGAAAAAACATTACCATCCTTTTCGTATAGGCAAACGTATTTGGATTCAACCAAGTTGGATTGATGCGCCTGAGCATGATGGAGATACCGTGACAGCGGGGGATGTTGTATTGCATTTAGACCCGGGGATGGCTTTTGGCACGGGCTTACATCCGACGACACAGAAATGCTTACGCTTTCTGGAGCAGGTGGTACAGCCTGGTAAACGTGTACTCGATGTAGGCACTGGTTCCGGCATCTTGGCAATTGCAGCCGTGAAATTGGGTGCAGCTCAAGTGGTTGGGGTGGATACGGATAAAATTGCGGTAGAAACGGCCGTAGCCAATGCTGCCCAAAATCATGTTTCCGATCGTTTCACGATTTGGCAAGGTGCGCTTGACAGCGTGACTGAGAAAGAGTGGGATATCGTCGTGGTCAATATCTTGGCACCCGTTATCCTCAAATTATTGGCTGAAGGTGAGTTGATGAGTTATGTGGCTGCGGATGGTTGGCTGATTTTGAGTGGGATTATTGATCAGCAGGTTGAGGCGGTGGAAACGGCCGTTGTCGCCGCTGGTGGTATTATTGCTGAACGTTTAGAGGTTCGCGACTGGGTTAGTTTGTTAGCCAAACCTACCTTGGCATAAATAAAAAAACGCCCTCATAAGGACGTTTTTGTTTTGTAGATTTTTATGCAGTTACGTCCCTAAACAATTAATCTGCTTAAGAAACATGTCCCTAGACATTCATTCGCGAAATATTATCTTCTGGCTCTGTTTTTGCGGTAGCGGTAAGTGATACGACCTCGATCCAAATCATAAGGAGTCATTTCTACTCTAACCCGATCTCCTAACAAAATCCGAATATAATATTTTCGCATTCTGCCGGACAAATATGCTAGCACTTTATGGCCATTATCTAGTTCAACTTTGAACTGTGTGTTTGGTAATAGTTCAACAACAGTTCCTTCGACCTCAAGTTTTTCCTCTTTGTTACCCATTCATTTCCTTTGACAATTTCGCTAATGTCTTATGTTTACTCTTCTTCAGAATCATCTGATGATTCAATGGTTTCTATTTCTTCAACAACGGCCGTTTCTTCAGTGATAATTTCTTCAGCAGCAACGACTTCGCCATCGACAATTAATTCTTCAATCTGATCAACCACAATCGTTTCTGTGATGTCGGCGACTTCTTCGCCATCTACGATTTCATCAACTTCGACAATTTCATCAACAATAGTGGTTTCAGTGACAACGGTTACTTCTTCGCCATCAACAATTTCATCAACGACAACAACTTCATCGGTAACGATGGTCTCAGTAGCCGTAACAATTTCTTCACCGTCTATGAGCTCATCTACAACAATGACTTCATCAACAACAGTCGTTTCTGTGGCAGTGGTGATTTCATCCCCAGATTCTGTCTCATCAATAACAATCGTATCTTCAGTAACTGTTGTTGTTTCGGCAATCGTAACTTTTTCACCATCGGCCGTTTCTTCTATCGTTACAGATTCATCGAATGTGGCTTCAACTTCATCAACGACCACAACGTCTTCGTTTTCTTGGGCGGTAGCCGCCATATCAGCCGCAGCATCTTCAGCTGCTTTTTCGATTTCACGCTGTGCCATCCAGTCGATTTGTTCCATGGCGGTTACAGCTTTGAGACTTAATCCCATGCGCTGACGTTTTTTATCGATGTTGACGATGCGTAATAAATGGGTCTCGCCTTCTTGCACAACATCACCGGGCTTATCAATGTTGCCGCGTGAAAGTTGTGATAGATGCAAGAGTCCTTCAATGCCGGGTTCTATTTCGGCAAAAGCACCATAATCAACCAAACGTGTGATTAATCCTTCTACAAGTTGCCCTTCACTATATCTTTCTTTGACGGTATCCCATGGATTTGGCAGTACCTTTTTACGGCTGAGACTAATGCGTTCGCTCTTACGGTCTATTTTCATGATATAGACCTCAACCTCTTCACCAACCTTGAGTACTTCGCGAGGATGATCAACGCGATGCCAGGCTAATTCTGAGATGTGGATCAACCCATCCGCGCCACCTAAATTGACGAAGGCACCAAAATCACGCATACCGCTAACCGTGCCAGTACGAATATCACCCTCATTCAATTCAGCCATGAGTTCTAAGCGACGGGCTGCATCCCATTCTTTTTGGGCTTCACGTTGGGAGAATACTAACCGGCGGCGGCGACGATTGACTTCGATTACTTTCAAGGGAATGTCTTCCCCACGTAATTTAGCCATTCGCTGCTGGCGTTTACGATCACCCATGCCAGGTGAGAGATCCGTAAGGTGTGAAATCGGAATAAATCCGCGTAAACGGCCGAATGGCACAATCGCGCCACCTTTGTTATAGCCAATTACTTCACCTTGGATGATAGCACCAGAATCCAGTAGTTCTTCAGCCTCGATCCAATCCTGGTTTAATTTAGCCAGGTGAATTGAAATGATCAAACTGTCTGGTTTGTCTGTGTTCAGGATATAGACGAATATTTCGTCATTTACCTGTAGCGCTTCACGCTCTTCATTTTCTAGCTTAGCAATATCTGAAGGTGGAACTAGGCCATCACGTTTGAGGCCAAGGTCGACAATTACACCTTGCTGGTTAATTGCCACAATGATACCTTGACGAATATCACCGACTTCAGGTAAAGCATAATCATGTTGATCCAGGAGTTCTTGCAGTTCGTCCAACGAAAAGGTCCTCTGACTGGTGTGCGTTGGTCTCACATCCTTTTAGGGATAGTGAAATTTAATCAAAAAAAATCTCGACCGTCGCACGTTTTGTCTTGTGAGACACGGCCGAGCCTATGTGTTTTGGGCGATAATGCTGCTCAAAAAGGGATTGGTAGATAATTTAAACGGGCTTGTATTAGAAACCTTCGATTAAATATCTAAACCCTCCACACAAAGCGCCAAGCATTTTATTAGAAAGTTGCCTTGTGAGTGTAAACCTTTGTTAATTAAAATCTTAGGCAATATAGCTAAAAAATTATAGCGATGCTCATAGGCTTTGTCAATCTGGTGAAAATGCCAACTTCGAACATTTAGTTAATGTAAATGCTTCCCTACTATAGTATCATACATCGTGTTGACTGTCACGAATTCAAATCGTGTTGTGCATGTATAGCTTTCATTGCAAATTACACTGCTCAGTGTTGGGTCTTCTTTCGTGCGTTCTGTGGTCAGATTAGATGAGTAGTTAGTAACTCAAGTTTTGTTTTTTTTGACAACAGGATTGCAAATGAGTAATATTTTGGAAAATTTGGTAATTTTTGTAAATTTGGTATGAAACTAACTCGTAGGCAAAAAGAATTTATTGAGAACCTAATTGAAATGACCCAGGAAGTGCATGGGCCAATTCATTATTCAATGCTGGCAGACAGGCTAGGGGTTAGCCCATTTACAGCTTATGATATGTTGCGTGTATTGGAAGAGAAAGGGCTGGTTACTTCTGAATATCACTTAGCTGAAGGCAAATCTGGTCCTGGCAGAGCCGAACGTTTATTTTGCCCTGTGAGACCCAACGCAGAACAGCGGCAGAAATTTGTTGAAGCCTATGGGGTTATGGCATTAGATAAAAAAGACCTAAAACAATTTGTGTTGAAAAAATTGCAGAATGGTCATGCCCCTAATCAAGAGGTTGCTGCAGAATTGTTGGCGCGTATTCCACCTGATGGGCCAGAAAATATCCGTTATTGTGTTGAAGTGATGACGGTGATCGCGATACGCTTGCGGAAACGGGCTGGTCAGAAATTAATGTTGGCCTATCTACCAAAAATTCTACAAGCTAATGATTTGGTTTCACGAGCTAATTTATGTTTATTGGGTGGTTTTTGTTTTGGTTTGTTAGTTCAAGATGAAACCAATGATGATGAATGGTCGAAGATATTGTTTGAGCATGTAGAACAATATCATAATCTTGTTTTAAGTATGAATCAGAATGAATGTACGCAATTGGCAAATGCTCTGTCAACTGTGTTTGCTACTTTAGAATAAGTCCAGTTTTATCCTTAGAGTTGGTAATAATTTGATGTTTTTATTTATAATTTATTGGTTGAGTAACGGCCGTTTACAGATAAAACAGGGAAAATAAAGCAAGGAAAGATTTCGTTATGGCAGAGACGATTTTACAATTAAGAGATGTTGTCAAAATATACAATACAGGAGTTGGGGGATTCACCGCCCTCAATGGAGTCTCTTTGGATGTTTACAAAGGGGAATTTTTAGGTATTGTTGGCAAGTCGGGGGCAGGCAAAACCACATTGTTGAATATGATCTCCGGCGTCAGCGAGATCACCTCTGGTCAAGCTAAATTTTTCCAACCGGATAATGTAACGAAAAATAAAAAGCAGGACATGCTTTCCATCGGCGAAATGAGCCAGGATGAATTGGCAGTTTGGCGTGGTCAAAATATGGGTATTGTCTATCAATCATTTGAACTGATGCCACAATTGAACCTGGTCAACAACATCATGCTGCCACAGGAATTTGCTGGGCATTTTCAACCCGGGATTAGCCAGGAAGATGCGCTGGCGCTGCTCGAGATTGTGGAACTTACTGAACATGCTTACAAACTGCCCGCCCACATTTCTGGCGGGCAAAAACAGCGCGTGGCCATCGCCCGTGCGCTGATCAATGATCCATCGCTGATTGTGGCCGATGAACCCACTGGTAGCCTTGATACAGTAACGGCCGATACCATTTTTAACATATTCGCCAAGTTAGTAGACCAGGGCAAAACAGTGATCATGGTTACCCATGACATGGATCTCGCCACCCGTTTCACGCGCCGGCTGCTCATTTCCGATGGAAAACTGGTTGATGCGTTAACTGAAAGAGCGGTCGCAGATGACGAGCCAGAAACAATCGAAGTGGTCATGCCTGATGGTGGCGACGACGGCGGCCCCTTGTTGGCTAATTTGAAACTGGATGCGAAGCATGACCAATCGAAGCCGGCAATTTTTCTACGAGATGTGGTCAAGACTTACGTAAATGCGGCCGGCAGCTTCACAGCGCTGAAGGGCGTCGATCTGGAAATTGAGTATGGGCAGTTTGTGGCGATTGTCGGCAAGTCGGGCAGCGGTAAATCGACTCTGTTGAATATGCTCACGGGCATTGATCACCCCACATCTGGCCAAGTGTGCATTGGAAATGAAGACATTTACAGTATGACGGAGAGCAAACGCGCACTATGGCGCGGTCATAACGTAGGTATTGTGTTCCAGTTCTTCCAACTGCTGCCAACGTTGAGTCTGCTTGAAAACACGATCTTGCCCATGGATTACTGTGATGTTTATCCTTATGCGGAACGGCCGCAGCGAGCAATGGAGCTACTAAAAATGGTAGGGTTGGAGAAACATGCCTACGATTTGCCAGCTAATGTCTCAAACGGGCAGCAGCAGGCGGCGGCTATCGCACGCTCACTGGCAACCGACCCCCCGATCATTGTGGCCGACGAGCCGACAGGCAACCTCGATTCACGTTCGGCTGACGTGGTGATTCGCGTTTTTCGTGAATTGGCAGCACAGGGCAAAACGATTTTGATCGTCACCCATGATCCGTCACTTACCAGCCGTGTCGATCGCACCGTCATCATTTCCGATGGTGAGATCGTTGACCCCATTGTGGCTGGTACGCTGCCGTCACTAGACCACCCACAGATGCTGCAGGCAACCCATGACCTGCAGAGACGGCGTTTTGAACCCGGAGAAACCATTTTGCGCGAAGGCGAGCCGGTCAATCATTTCTACATGATTGGCAACGGTCATGTTGAAGTGTGGAACGGCCGTGCTGACGCCATTGCCCAACTTACGAGCCATCAGTTTTTTGGCGAAGTCGAGTTGACGGGCAGCAAAGAAGCCCTGGCAACGATTCGCGCTGGGGAGAAGCCAGTAGAATTAGGTCTTTTATCACGAGAACAGTTTTTCACAATCATGGAAGAGTCCCCATCCACCGTGGCACTTCTGAAAGATGTCGCCCAGGAGCGACGCCAAGAAAATCTGGCACGCAGACTACAGGAAAATTAGTATGAATCTAAACTTTATTCGTCCCACCTGGCAAAAGGTGATGGCTGATTTGACGGGTGACAGAACGCGTTCGCTGTTGGTTAT